>JAYEFL010000110.1:0-3728 GCA_034658635.1 Bacteroidota bacterium
AACCATTAAGAGGTTATGATGATGTAGAAGAAGGTGATTATATTATCTTTACGGTATCAGATACCGGTGTAGGTATTTCATCAAAGGATATGGAGAGGATATTTGAGCCTTTTTATACGAAGAAGGTAATGGGAAGAAGCGGAACAGGATTAGGCATGGCCGTAGTGTGGGGAACCGTAAAAGACCATAGAGGATATATTGATGTTCAAAGCACTGAAGGAAAAGGAACCACATTCACCCTTTACTTTCCAGTAACCAGGAAGGAAATAGATGGAAAACAAGAAGCCTTGCCGATGGAAGAATACATGGGAAAGGGAGAGTCGATTCTGGTAGTGGATGATGTTGAAGAGCAGCGTGAAATTGCATCTCGGATACTAAAAAAACTGGGTTATTCAGTAACATCAGTTTCAAGTGGTGAAGAAGCGGTTGATTACATGAAGGACAATTCAGCAGATCTATTGGTTCTGGATATGATAATGGACCCCGGGATTGATGGGCTTGATACATACAAAGGAATTCTGGAATTAAATTCCGGTCAGAAAGCAATAATTGCAAGTGGTTTTTCTGAGACAGACCGCGTAAAGGAAGCTCAAAGATTGGGTGCAGGGAAATACATAAAGAAGCCTTATACTCTGGAAAAGATAGGTCTTGCCGTTAAAGAAGAATTGGAAAAATAGCAGTTTTCGGAACACCGGGGCCTTTTAAGTATATTTTATCCATACTTCAATAAAATTTGATTTGCTCCAGCCGATGCTTTTTATACAGAATACATGAATGCGGGAAAAGTGAAGAACAAGGCAATTGTGGTTCAGTTTCAGGGTTGCAAAATAGTTAACAAATGGTATGGTGTCATTAAATTTAGAGAAGATTCAGATACGGAATATTTTAATCTTGGCAGAGTGATGATTGGCAAAATCTCCAATTTGAGGCTTTGGGCGGTAAGAGCAACGTGTTGTGATTAACATATATCTGACTTTTCATGAATATCGGCATGGAAGGACAAAAAATATCTCAAGTTTTCAATTAACATGCCGATAAATGTAGATGTACAAAAGAAATTTAATTTGCTGAAGGGCAAACCTTCCGAAAGGTAGGGGGCGCAAAGCTTCCGGTCTAAGTCCCGGATTAACGGGATAAGTCAGCGGGGTTGCTAAGCTAAGGGCATGGAAACCCGCTTCATCTTTTTGGAAGCGGGTTTTTTTATTGGGTTATCATTAGGGAATAAGAATATGAAATTCAAGAAGTTATTAGACAAAATATTACAAAAAATGTGGCCATCTTGTTGTGAACAACTTTCCGCTGTTACTGATGCGTTACAAAATATCGCCCAATCTTCTAAAACCATAAAGAATCAATACCACAAAACTGTCGGACAGCTTGAAGAAAAGGCTTCTTCAATATCAATCCTTAAGGACTTTTCAGATGTTTGTTACATTACCTTCGATCCAGAGGAACTTTTGTATATTGTTCTTGAGCGTTCCCTATTATTGACAAATTCAAACTTAGGCTCAATCCTGACACTTGAAGAACCGAACGGCAAATCATTTATGGTTACAGCAACCATTGGAGGCGGAGAATTTGTCAAAAAAGGTGACAAGATTGATTTTGAAACAAGTATTGCCAAGTACGCAGTTATTAATAAGTCACCACTTGTGGTCAAGGATATTGAGAACGACAGTCGTTTTGGCAGGAAAAACCGTTCCAGGTATGGGACAAAATCGTTTATCTGTTTGCCGATCAAGACTAGTACCAAAATAATTGGAGTACTTACAATTTCCAGAAAGAATGAAGATAAACATTACTCACGCGAAGACGTCGCGATCCTTACATCACTTGTCAGCATTGCAGCCTTTAGATACGAGAATCTGCGCCTACTGAAGGGAATCGACCGGAAGACCCTCTATTTAAAATCCATTGAAACCATTTTGAAGATATTACGTTCTAATTCCAGGGGTAGCGAACTTTTACACGCTATTATAAATGAAATCCAAGAGGTCATTCCCTTTGATTATGGCATTGTGATGGCCATTGATGAATGCAAACCTGATTATATATCGATAATTAGCTCGTTATCCACAGAGCCTGCGAATATTGCAAATAGATATCAATTTAAATTCCAGGGCTCACTTATCGACAAAGCCCTGAAACAGGAGGGCATTTTGATAATTGATGATACTAAGGAACTATGCAGCGATATAGAAAAAGAACTTTTTGTGAATCAGGGGTGCAAGTCATGTCTTTTGGCTCCGATAAAAATGAATGGTGTGAATAAAGGTTTGCTGGCTCTTTCTGCTAAGAGCCACATTATGTTATTGAAAGCTCATGATTTTATAAAAATGGTGGTAAAAGCCCTTTCTCTCGCCATTGATCAGAATTGGCTATCTGAAGCTGTGGTCCAACGGAAACAGGAATTGGATACTATCAGGAAGATTGGAACTGCTCTTGCCTCTTCAACTTTTGACATTAAACAGGTTCTGAATTACACGATGGATATGATTCGGGAAGCTATGAATGTTGAAGCAGGATCACTATATCTTGTCAAAGGAGACGAACTTGAATTTGCAGCAGCGTTTAATATCGAGGCTGCATCCATAAAAAGGTTACGGCTTAAACTCGGCCAGGGGGTTCCAGGTTATGTTGCATCAAAAGGTGAATCCATTATTATCAATGATACACAGGCATCACCTTATTTTTTTCCTGATACCGCCAATCATGAGGATTTCAAGACGAGATCCGCATTGTGTATCCCGATGATTTCTCAAGGAAAAGTAGTCGGTGTGATTGAGGCCATAAACAAAATTAATGGCGATTTTGTGGGTAACGACAAGGACCTTTTGCAATCAATCGGAGCATCTGTGAGTATTGCAATTGAGAATGCCGGCCTTTACAGTGAAATAATGTCTATTGCTGAACAAGAACGAGGAATCCGGACCATGTTTCAAAAATTTGTACCCAAGGAGGTCCTGGAAAAGATAGTCCATGGTTCTGAGACCGGTATAGAATCGATTAAAGAATTAAAAATATTGACATTGCTCAATGTTGATATAAGAGGCTTCTCAGATATTTCTCGAAGGCTCGGACCGCAGAAGACCGTTTCTCTGCTAAACCACTTCTTTTCGATTATGGGAGGTCTTGTATTCAAGCATTATGGAATAGTTGACAAATATCTCGGTGATGGTTTTCTTGCGATTTTCGGGGCACCTGTTTCAAATTCCATAGACGCTGATAATGCAATCGCCGCAGCCCTCGAAATGCAGGCATCTGTCTCGTCATTAAATGATTATCTTATCAAGGAATTAGGCACTTCAATAACTATAGGTATTAGTGTGCATACCGGTGAGATGGTTGTTGGGAATATCGGTTTTGATATGAAAATGGATTATACTGTGATTGGTGATTCGGTAAATGATGTGTTCAGATTACAGGAGCTTACCAAGCCCATTAATAACGGCATTCTGATTAGTGAAAAGACTTCCAGAGCGTCCCAGTCCCTCCTTGATATGATTGAAATCGACTCCTCTTCTTGCAGCGAAACCTCCCTTAGGAATTTTAAGATATATGAGCTTTTAGGCTTTCAGAATGATTATATCGGAGCCCACAGTAACTAGTGTCTGACCGAAAACAGGAAATCGTCTAATTTCAAGCTGTTAGCGCATATTTCAACGATGAAGATTTTGAGTTTTACTTGTTTTAGCGCGCATTTTATGCTTTACTTTATTTGATTTAAA
>JAYEFL010000111.1:0-14737 GCA_034658635.1 Bacteroidota bacterium
TCTGGTTTGCCACAAATCTCTTCTGCCTCCTCTTTCAATTCACGGATAGTTTTTATCGGCAATCCTGAATTTTTCGTTTTTTCAATCAGGTCTTTCCTCAGAGGATTAATAGCAATACCACGTTCTGTAACAATAACATCTATTAACTCTCCCGGGCCGCACAAGGTAGTTACTTCATCCACAATTATCGGTATCCGGTCTCTGAACAAAGGAACAGGCATAATAACAGTTTTTGAAAACAAACAGTTTTGCCACCCTCCTAATCCGTGAAGTAAATAGCCATCAGAATGGGTAACCACATTACCATTGAAATTTACATCAATCTCGGTTGCACCCAGAATCACCACGTCAACCATTCCGGCAAAATTACCTTTGCTATGATAATTATAGCTGGTAAAAGGACTGGTCCATACATGATTAGGGTTTTCCCCCATAGACCGAACACCCTCCAAATCAAAAGTTTGTCCGTCCAGAAGATAATCCAACAGTCCTTCCTCAAGCATTTGTACCAGATACTCATTACTGCCACCTCTTGCGAAACGGGCTTTGATTCCTTTCTCCTTCATAATCTGTCGGAAATAATCGCTGACAGCTAATGAAGTTCCACCAGCACCTGTCTGAAATGAGAATCCATCTTTTATTATTCCGCTTAACTCACAAAACTTTGCAGTCATCTCTGCTAATAACAATCGATCAGGGCTTTTTGTTATTTTGGTTGTTCCTGAAACAATTTTTTCAGGAACACCCACTTTGTCCATCACCACCGTATAATCCACATGATTTCCCTGAATTTGCCATGGTACACAAGGAAATGGCACCATATTGTCAGTAACCACAATTACTTTATCAGCATATTCAGAATCTGCGAGGGAGAATCCGAGCAATCCACTTGCTGATGGTCCGTACAAACCATTTGCATTACCAAAAGAATCAGCGCATGCAGCTGCGATAACAGCAATATCAATTTGCACATCTCCATCCTGGATAGCCTGATACCTTCCTCCATGAGAGCGAAGCACAGCGGTACCCTTCATTTTCCCTAATGATGTAAAGCGTCCGAGCGGACCATTCATACTTCCCTCGATTCTCTGAATAGTTCCATCTTCCAGATAAGCAATCAGAGGCTCATGACATGGAAAAGATGCTGACGGCACCCACACCAGGTCTTTCACACCCAGCTCATGAGCAATATCAAAAATCTGGTTAGCAATAAGGTCGCCATTGCGTAAGTGGTGATGAGTTGAGATAGTCATACCATCTTTCAGTCCAGCTTTTAATAAGGCCTCCTTAAGACTATCAACTTGTTTATTGCCATCAGTCGGATAATCAGCATTTGTGGGGATCTTAGGAGCATTCTTGTGACCTTCTGGCTTATACTTTCCAACACCCATAAAAGGGCTTACTTTTTTCCCGTTTAATTCAACAGGAACCCATCTTCCTGCTTCATTTTGAATCATCTTTTCAGTCGCCATATTTGTCTCTCCAGTTTTTAGGTATCATTTCAAGATCCGTTGCCAGTTTTACAATCTTTTCAGCTCTTTTTACCACAGGCGGGTCAATCATCTTTGTTCCCAATGAGACAACTCCAAGTCCTTTACGAGTGGCTTCTTCAAAGGCCATCACTATCTTCTGTGCCCGGGTAATTTCATCAGGCTCAGGAGCAAAGTTCTCATGAATAACCCTGATTTGCCTTGGATGAATACATCCCATTCCATCGAATCCCAAACTTTTTGATTTTCTTACATTCAGTTTTAAGCCTTCAATATCTCCTACATCTGAGAAAACCGAATCAATAGCCTGAATTCCAACAGCTTTACAGGCATTGACCACCGCAGAACGTGCATAAAATGACTCCGTACCATCAAAAGTTCTTTTGCATCCGAGGTCAGCAGTATAATCTTCCAGACCTATCGCCAAAGCGACAATATTTTCAGCAGATGAGGCGATATCGAATGCCTTGATCACACCCAGTGCACTTTCAATGATGGGCATAAGCCAGATATTCCTATTTGAGCCAGCCTTACTCTGTATCTGTTCAATTCTATTATTTACTTCATGAATCTGGTCGGCACTCTCACATTTTGGCACTAATATCAGTTGCACTCCATGGTTCACAATGTAATCCAAATCCACTAATCCTGCTGGAATTTGATTAATTCTTACCATTTTTTCTGCTCCATAGAAATTCAACTTTCTCAGAGCATTTCTTACAAGAAAGCGTGCCTCATATTTTTTCTCAACAGCCACGGCATCTTCTAAATCAAGAATTAATCCATTAGGCTTATGAACGCCGGCATTCAACATTAAGCTGGGTGAATTTCCAGGCAAATACAATCGTGAAAAACGGAAGTGATCTTTGGATGATTCCTTATCGTAGCCTTCAATGGGATCCTGAAGGAATTCAAGATCCGTATCCAGCATTTTTTTAATAGCTGCCTCGATCCTTGCAGCCATAACAAAAGGCACGGCCCCTGTATCCTGAACACTGACGTGGATATGTTCAATACCATAAAATTGAAACATATCCCTGATCAGGCTTTCAATTGCCTGTCCATACATCGCCTTTACCTTACTTACCAACTCAATCTGAATTCCACCAGACATGGCAGTTTCGAGAATCACCTGACAATCTGAACGGATTTTTCCACCATAATTGCCAGTCTGAGAAAATTTTTCTTTCACCATCACAGAATAATGTAATTTGGTTTTGCACAAATATACATCTTAGACCTGTGAAAGGGAAGAAAAAAAACCAGATTAATATCTGTTCTTACAACTCACCTAAAGGAGAAAACTAAGCAAAATACCGGCAGCAACTGCACTACCAATAACACCAGCAACATTTGGCGCCATAGCATGCATCAGGAGATGGTTATTCGGGTCATATTTCAGGCCCTCAATCTGCACAACCCTTGCTGAGTCAGGAACAGCTGAAACACCTGCTGCACCAACCAAAGGATTGATTTTCTCATCCTTTGAGAGGAACAGGTTCATTACTTTTGCAAACATTACTCCGCCGGCAGTAGCAACCATAAAGGATAGTGCTCCCAGGCCAAAAATCAAAATAGAATCAGTAGTTAAGAAAACGTTGGCCTGAGTAGAAGCTCCAACAGTCAATCCTAAAAGAATAGTGACAATATCAATTAATGAGGTTCTGGCTGTTTCAGCCAATCTCTTAGTAACACCACTTTCTTTTAAAAGGTTTCCAAAAAACAACATCCCCAGCAGGGGCAGAGAACTAGGCGAAATAAATGCTGTGAGCATCAAACCAATAATTGGGAACAGGATCTTTTCCAACTTTGAAACAGATCTTGGTGGCTTCATTCTTATTCGCCGTTCCTTATGACTTGTCAGCAATCGCATAATCGGTGGCTGGATAATAGGAACCAGGGCCATATATGAATAGGCAGCGATAGCGATCGGACCAATTAAATTAGCCACTTGTTCACCATTCCACATATTCACGCCGTTAGCCAGCTTTGAAGAAAGAAATATAGCTGTTGGTCCGTCAGCTCCTCCAATAATCCCGATTGCTCCGGCTTCAGGAGGCGAAAAGCCTAACATTAATGCACCCAAAAATGTCAAAAATATACCAACCTGGGCAGCAGCACCTAATAGCATTAGTCGTGGATTTGACATTAGAGAGGAAAAATCAGTCATCGCACCTAATCCCAGAAAGATCAAAGGAGGATAAATACCACGTGTTACTCCAAAATACAGGTAATTAAGTACAGATCCTTCTTCATAAATTCCAAGTTGTAATCCGGCATCCGCCATAAACGGAATATTCCCAATCAAAATGCCTGTCCCGATAGGAATTAACAGAAGAGGCTCATAATCATATCTGATAGCCAGGAAAATAAAAAGAAGTCCTACCAGCAGCATCAGTAAATGCTTGTACGTTGCATTTGCAAATCCTGAATAGCTGAAAAACTGATTAACTCCACTCAGAGCACCCTGGATAAAGCCTTCTTCTGCAGCCTGGGACACCTGATTACCAGACTCCTGCTGCACGACAGTTTCAATATTTTTATTCGGATTAAGATCCGGATTAAGATCTGGATTAAGTATCGGCCTATCGGGCAATATGAATGAGAGAAAGCTTAATACAGCTACAATTCCGAAAACGGACCACCAACGACGCTTCATGATTTAAAGTATTTCAAATAAAACATCTCCCTGAAGAACTGCATCACCGGGTGTAACATGCACCTTACCAATAGTTCCATCCTTTTCTGCCAGAATCTTATTTTCCATCTTCATAGCTTCGTACATCAGGATAAAGTCACCCTTTTTCACCACATCATCTGTCTTTTTGGTAACCTGCATGATGTTGCCAGGCAGGGGAGCTTTGACAAGAGTAATACCAGATGATTGAGCGATTGTCTTAGCATTCCTCACATGTTTCACCGGTTTTCTCACCAAAATTGGTGTTTTTGTTGGAAGCATCTGCTTTTCGACCTCTACCTGGTAACTCGTTCCGTTCACCTCCACCATGGCAATATTCTCTTCAAAATCCTTCACCTCAACCTCGTAAGGATTGCCCTGTATTTTAAACTTAAATTTTTTCATCGTCCTTATCTGTTCCTGTAATTGGTATTATTCAAGCCATAAATCTTTGAACTCCATGGCGAATATCTTTTTGACACTTTCTTGATAGTCATCACCATATCCTCCTGATCATGCATTTCATTAAGATACATATATAAAGCCAGACTGATTGCTGCACAGGTCTGGCCAGGAATATCAACACAACACTCCTCATCTTCTCCTTTGCACTTTCCTTTTTTCTTCAAAGCATTTCTCAATTGAATCTTATACAGCTTGGGGATATTGAAGAATATCAGGTAAAGGAGTAATAATGCACTAAAGACTGTCAAGTATCCGACAATAGCCACAATTACAGCAAATGAGTTTACAGCAGCGATCGGTAACAAGTGTATCATGATAAAAGCATTTTATAAGGGGATATTAGAATGTTTCTTAGGTGGATTCGTATCCTTCTTTGTGGCCAGAGTTTGCAAGGCCCTGATAACCCTGAATCGGGTATTCCTTGGCTCTATAACATCATCAATATAACCATATCTGGCTGCGACATAAGGATTTGCAAATTTATCATTGTATTCCTTTTCCTTTTCTGCAACATACCTTTCTCTATCTTCAGGACTATCAATTGCTCTGACATTCCGGTTCTCCAAAACCTCTACAGCACCTGCTGCACCCATCACAGCAATTTCTGCAGATGGCCAGGCATAATTAATATCACCTCGTAATTGTTTACTACTCATTACATCGTGAGCTCCACCATAGGACTTACGCAAAGTTATCGTGACTTTTGGAACAGTGGCTTCTCCATAGGCAAACATCAGCTTAGCTCCATTAGTAATAATACCCCCTGTTTCCTGTGCACTTCCGGGGAGAAAGCCAGGAACATCAACAAATGTGACCACTGGAATATTGAAACAATCACATAAACGAACAAAGCGTGCCGCCTTTTTTGATGCATCAATATCCAGTACTCCTGCCATATAATTTGGTTGATTTGCAACAATCCCCACAGGCATTCCATTAAAAGTAGCATAACCAACCACAATATTCATGGCATAATTCCGGTGCATTTCAAGAAATTCTCCATCGTCAATCACGCTATGAATAACATCTTTGACGTCATAGGGATGGTTTGGATTCTCAGGGATAATCTCATTTAATTCATCTGTCATCCGGTCAATATGATCATCAGACTCTGAAACCGGAGGATCTTCAAGATTATTTTGAGGAAAATAGCTTAACAACTTGCGTATAAGCATCAATCCCTCTTCCTCATCGTGGGCAATAAAGTGTGCTACACCCGATTTTTTGCCATGAATCTCAGAACCACCCAGTTGATCAACAGTTACATCCTCTCCGGTAACCTTCTTTGTAACTTTCGGACCGGTAACGAACATATATGAATTTTGTTCGCTCATAATTATGGCATCAGTCAGGGCAGGAGAATAAACTGCACCACCGGCACAGGGGCCGAAGATAGCACTGATCTGAGGGATGACCCCACTTGCCATGATATTCCGCTGAAAAATCTCAGCATATCCTGCCAATGAATTTACTCCCTCCTGAATTCTGGCTCCTCCACTATCGTTTATTCCGATAACCGGCGCACCAACCTTCATAGCCTGATCAATAACTTTGCAAATCTTACGGGCGAAAGATTCGCTCAATGAGCCCCCAAAAACTGTAAAATCCTGTGAGTAAATGTACACTACCCTCCCATCAATGGTTCCATGTCCGCTTACAACACCATCACCCATGATATGTGACTTTTCCATACCAAAGTCGGTGCAAGTGTGCGTAACAAACATGTCAAACTCCTCAAAACTGCCCTCATCCAAAAGCATATCTATGCGCTCCCTGGCTGTAAATTTGCCCTTTTCATGTTGAGAATCAATACGCTTTATACCACCACCAAGTTTGGATTCCTCTCTCTTTTTTATCAGTTCTCTGATTTTATCCTGACTAGACATTGCTTGTATTGTATTGTATTGTATTGTATTGTATTGTATTGTATTTAATCCTTTTTCTCACAAAACTCCGTTAACACACCACCTGTAGATTTGGGATGGAGAAAAGCTATTTGCAATCCTTCAGCTCCTTTGCGAGGAATTTCATCAATCAGACGAATACCTTTTGATTTAGTGTCATCTAAAGCTCCTTCAATATTTTCAACAGCAAAAGCCAGATGATGAATACCAGCTCCCTTCTTCTCGATAAACTTTCCGATCGGACCATCAGGCTCTGTTGATTCAAGCAATTCAATCTTGGTATCCCCTACCTTAATAAAGGCTGTCTTAACTTTTTGATCCTTTACTTCTTCAATGGCATAGCAGCTTAATCCTAATACTTCCTCATAATACTTAATTGATTCTGTCAGGTTTGAAACTGCAATTCCGATGTGCTCAATATGTGTTGCTTTCATGTTTACAAAAGTACAACTGACAAAGAGATAATGCATAAGAAATAAACATGATTTTCCTTATGTTTATACCTGAATAAAATCACCTCTTATGAAAAATCAAAAACAATTTATTATTGCTCTGATAGCTATGCTTTGCATTGTCACCAGTGGAATAGCACAAAACGAAGCAAGGCTGCTAAGATTTCCGGACATACATCAGAACCAGGTTGTTTTCACCTATGGTGGAGATCTGTATACAGTTATCCTGCCCGGGGGTACAGCCAGAAAACTCACTTCTCATAATGGCTTTGAGTTATTTGCTCATTTTTCACCAGACGGAAAAACTATTGCCTTTACCGGACAATATGACGGCAACACTGAAGTTTTCACCATACCTGCTGACGGAGGGATACCAAAAAGGATCACGGTTACAGCAACACTTGGAAGAGACGATGTAGGAGACAGGATGGGTCCGAACAACATTGTTATGGGCTGGACTCCGGATGGAAAAAACATCATCTTCCGGTCAAGAAAGCAATCCTTCAATTCCTTCAAAGGAATGCTTTTCAAAGTTGCTGCAGATGGAGGAATCCCCGAACAACTTCCCTTCTCGGTAGCCGGGTTTAACACATTTTCACCCGACGCACAAAAAATTGCCTTCAACAGAGTGTTTCGTGAATTTCGTACCTGGAAGTATTATCAGGGAGGAATGGCTGATGACATCCGTGTCTTCAACTTCAAAACCAAAGAGACAAAAAACATCACCAATAACAAAGCTCAGGATATTTTTCCAATGTGGGCAGGAGATAAAATATATTTCTTATCTGACCGCGATCGGATAATGAATCTTTTTGAATACAATACGGAAACAGAAGAAATTCAGAAAATCACCAGCTTTGAGGATTATGATATTAAGTTTCCTGCACTCGGACCTAACTCAATAATATTTGAAAAGGGTGGTTTCTTGTTCCGTTTTGATCTGTCAACTGAAGAAATCACAAAAATTCCTATCAATATCAAGAATGATTTTATCATTGCCCGTAATGAAATAAAAGATGCCTCTGCCCGGCTCAGTAACATTAGTTTAAGTCCGAAAGGGAACAGATTGGTGATTTCTGCAAGGGGCGATATCTTCAATGTACCTGCTAAAAAAGGAATAACCCGAAATCTCACCCAAAGCAGTGGTGTTCACGAACGCAATGCAGAATGGTCTCCTGATGGAAAAACCATCGCTTATATTTCTGATCAAAGCGGAGAATTTGAGATTCATCTAACAGATGCTTCAGATAATAAAGACACCAAACAGCTTACCCGAAATTCTAATTCCTACATTTTTGGTTTCCAATGGTCGCCAAATAGCGAGAAATTAATCTACCACGATAAAAAATTCAGACTATGGATTATTAATGTTGAAAATGGCAAGAAAATAAAAGTCGACGAATCTGGTTTTGGTCCGATTGGCACGTATTCATGGTCACCTGACAGTAAATGGATTAGCTATGTTAAGCCTGAACAGGGCATGAACAGAATCAGTTTATACAAGCTTGACAATAAGGAATCCACTATAATTACCGATTCCTGGTACAACTCAGGGAACCCGGTGTTTTCAAAAAATGGGAAATATCTCTTTTTTGTTTCAGCGAGAGATTTCAGTCCTACTTATTCCAGAACGGAGTGGAACCATATTTATCAGGACATGAATAAGCTGTATCTGATCACGTTGGCTGCAGACACAAAGAGCCCATTGGGATACAAAGATGCCACGGTTGATATGCCTGCTGAAGATAAGAAAGAAGCTGATTCATCTGAAGAAAAGACAAAGGACATAAAGATAGATTTAGACAATATCGGAAATCGCATCATTGGTTTACCTGTTCCTGCAGGAAATTACTTTGGTTTAGATGCAACAGATGACAAAATCTTCTACATTTTCATGAATTCTTCATCAGGAGGAACCAAGCTAAAGTCTTTTAGTCTCAAATCCGGAAAAGAAACTTCTCATGGTTCAGGTTTTAATTTTGGCCTCACCAATAAGGGTAAAAAGATGTTACTGGTTCAGGGTAAAAACATGAGTTTGATTCCTATCCCATCAGGAAATGTAAAAATGGGAGATCGCATTGATCTCAGTAATCTTAAAGTAAGCATTAATAAACAAGAAGAATGGGCTCAGATCTTTGAGGAAAGCTGGCGCCAAATGAGAGACTTCTTCTATGATCCTGATATGCATGGTGTTAACTGGAAGGCAATTCATGACAAATATGAACCTCTGGTTGATCATGTCAGACATCGCTCAGACCTTAGTTATATTATTGGAGAAATGATCGGCGAGCTAAATGTTGGTCATGCATATGTAAATAATGGAGAACGCCCGATGCCTCTCAGGTTGAGCACTGGTTTATTAGGCGCCTCCATCAGCAAGGATGATTCAGGCTTCTTCAGGATTGATGATATCCTTGAGGGAGCTAACTGGTCAGCCAGTTTAAGAAGTCCTCTGCAAGAAATAGGAATGGATATTAATCCGGGTGACCTGATAATGGCCATCAATGGCGTTTCAACAAAAGATCTTGACAATCTGTACAGTTTATTAATCGGACAAGCGGGAAAGACAATCGAGTTAACAACTGCACCGGCGGGTGATGTAAAATTAAAAATTAATACCCTGGTAAAACCAATTTCAAATGAATCAGCTTTGTATTACTACAAATGGGTACAGGAAAACATTCGAAAAGTTAGTGCTGCGACTAATGGTGAAGTTGGCTATATCCACATTCCTGATATGGGAGTAAACGGACTGAATGAATTTGTTAAGCATTACTACCCTCAACTCACAAAGAAAGCTCTGATCATTGACGACCGGGGTAATGGTGGAGGAAATGTTTCTCCAATGATCATTGAGAGACTTATGCGTGAAATAACCTATGCTACAATGCATACCAACCAAAAAACTGGTTCTGTTAACCCGGTGGGTACAATGACAGGGCCCAAGGTGGCTCTCATTGATCAGTATTCTGCATCAGATGGAGACCTATTCCCTTATCGCTTCAAGTATCATAAGTTAGGAACAACAATCGGAACAAGAACTTGGGGAGGTGTTGTCGGATATAGTGGTTCCATACCATGTATCGATGGTGGATCCATAATCACTCCATCCTACGGACCATATGCCGCTGATGGTTCAGAATTCATTATTGAAGGTTATGGTGTTGAACCGGATATTTATATTGACAATGAACCATACGATGAATTCATGGGAATTGACAAACAATTGGAGAAAGCCATTGAAGTAATCTTAGCAGAACTTAAGACCTATAAAAAGACAGTTAAACCAATTCCTGATTTCCCGAAAAAAATAAAATAAGCAAAGCAATCCCGGTTCTCCGGGATTGCTTGTTCGTCAAATAGTTTTCGTTTCGGAATCTCAGCCCGACATTATTTGTATTTTTATTGTGACTGAAACATAACAATTATGCGACTTAGTATACGTGACAAGCTGAATGTAAGCATTTTATCGGCTGTTTTGATAGTTTTGGCCTTATTGGTCAGTTTTTTCTCTTTCAATATCAGGAAACAAGCAAAAGCAGATTCTTTTCAGCTCAATGATAATACAGCAGAGAAAATTAGCTCAAGAGCTACCTCACTGTTCAATATTGACCTCGGCATAACGCGAGCTCTTGCCAATTCTTACCAGGGCTATGCCGGGCAACCAAAAGAAGAACTGAAGGAGATGTACCAGAAGTATCTGGAGCAGGGCATTAAACAAAACTCAAATTATCTGGCTTTGTGGATCAGTTTGGAACTGGCTGAAATTGACCCCTCCTATACAGGAACCTATGAGCGCGTCACCTGGCTTTATGACAAACTTTCAGGTGATTATGAATTCAGAAGTGAATCCAGAGATACTGATCCAAATAATCTATCACCACAATATCAGGCTAACAAAGAAAATAAAAACGAGAGTTTGGTAGACCCGTATTGGTATAAACCAAATTATGAGGGGGCCACTATAGATTCACTAATGGAGACAACCGTGGCAGTGCCAGTACTAAAAGACGACAAAGTGGTTGGAATAGCTGGCATTGACTTCACACTCCAACAACTAAATGATTTAAGTTTTAACGTTCAAGGCGAGGATACCATTCAGGCAACTATTTTCTCCTTTAATGGGATAATTGTGACCCACAGTAATCCCGACATGATAGGAAAAAAGATTTCGGAATTGAATATTTTTAATGACGAATGGAACTCAATTCTGGACGATATTCAGCTTGGTGAAAAGTTCAATAAGTCAATTAAACTTGACGAAGGTGAATACTATTACTCCTTTTCACCTATTAAGATAGGTAAATCTGCTACTCCCTGGTCAGTTTGCGTTGAAGTGCCATACAAAGAGGTTCTACGTACTGCTAATGGGGTATTCTTGCAATCATTGCTGATTGGACTTTTGGGATTAATTCTTTTGGGAATTGTTGTATATGTTTTGAGTACACGAATTATTAAGCCAATAGAGGCCACAACAAAGCAACTGGAAATCCTTGCAGAAGGAAGAATAGATCAGGTAGAAATTCTGGATACCAACTCAAAAGATGAAATCGGCTCAATGGCGAGAGCTCTTAACTCCCTCAACAACAAATTCCTGGCCATCACCAGCTTCAGTAAATCCATAGGAGAAGGCAGATTAAATGTCAAATATCCATATACATCTGACCATGACAGTCTGGGCATTGCAATGACTACAATGCAAGACAATCTAATCAAGCTTGACAATGAAACAAATCAACAGGATTGGGTTAAATCAGGATTAAACGGATTAAATGAGCAAATCAGGGGAGACAGGAATCTGACAGAGATAGCCAAAATAATGATCAGTTACCTGGCAAAATACCTGGGTGCTAAGGCAGGGGCCTTGTATATTTCCGAATCAGGGTCAAACATTCTGAAACTTGCGGCAGGATATGCTTTCACAAAAAGGAAAGAACTAAATACCCGTATTGAGTATGGTGAAGGTTTGGTTGGCCAATGTGCCATAGAAAAAGAACTTATTATCCTGACAGAAGTACCCGAAGCATATTTTCCAATAAAATCGGCTACCGGGTCAGCAAATCCAAAAAATGTTATTGTCTTCCCCTGCATTTTTAACGAAGAAGTGTTGGGAGTTATTGAACTGGCCAGTTTCGGGGAATATACAGATCTCCAACTGGAGTTTCTCGATAGTGCCTCTCAAAGTATGGCTATTGGATTAAATTCGGCACGGGCCAAAGATGAGATGAAGAAGCTGTTGGCGCAAACACTTGAACAAAAGGAAGAATTGCAGGCCCAGGAGGAAGAACTAAGGGAAGCTAATCAGGAACTTGAAAAACAAGCTAACAACCTCCGCAAATCAGAGGCAAGTCTTCAGGCACAGCAGGAAGAAATGATTGTCACTAACCAGGAGCTTGAGAAGAATGCCCAAATGCTGGAAGAACAGGCCGAGAAAATCAATGAAAAAAACAAACAATTAGAAATTACCCGACAGGAAATTGAAAAGAAAGCTGATGAACTAGCTTCAGCCAGTCAGTATAAGTCTGATTTCCTTTCTAACATGTCACACGAACTGAGAACACCTCTCAACTCAATGTTGATTCTCTCTCAATCGCTGGCAGAGAATTCTGATGGGCATCTGGAAGCAGATGAAGTTGAATCGGCTCAAATAATATACAAGAGTGGAAAAGACCTTTTAAACCTGATCAATGAGGTACTTGACTTGTCAAAAATTGAAGCAGGAAAGATGGTCATTAACTTTGATAAAGTTGATATCGAAGCAATTTCAGAAAACGTGTATTCTCTGTTCAAAACATCTATAGAAGATAAAGGTCTCGAGTTCATTATTAGTATTGATTCAGACGCGCCAAAAACAATAGTTACAGATCAGTTAAGAGTTGAACAGATCATTAAGAATCTCCTGTCGAACTCCAGCAAATTCACCAGTGACGGGTCTATTGAGCTAAAATTTTTCAAGCCCTCTGCCGAACACAAAATAGCCAGAGCAGGACTTAATCATCAGAATTCCATTGGCATAAGTGTCAGTGATACCGGAATTGGGATCTCCGAAGAAAAACAGAAAATGATTTTTGAAGCCTTTCAGCAAGAAGATGGAAGTACATCAAGAAAATATGGAGGAACAGGGCTCGGCCTTTCTATTTCAAAGGAACTGGCTGTTATTTTGGGCGGAGAACTACAATTGAAAAGCACACAGGGAGAAGGCTCTGTTTTCTCAATAATACTGCCTTTTGAAAGCGATTCAACAAAATCTCATTCTGAAACAGCCACAGTTCTGAACACAAATCAGGCAAATCCGGTCACAAAGAACCCTATCCCGGCACCAAAAGGACAAGCTGAAGCTATTGATAAAGCAGATGAACAAATTATAAAAATCGAGCCAGCCTCTACCCCTTTTATTTCAGATGATCTCGATCAAATTAATCCTGATGACCAGACCATGCTAATTATTGAGGATGATCCGGAATTTGCAAAAATACTGCTCAAGCAATGCCATAAACAGGGTTTTAAATGTATCACAGCCGGCACCGGAGAAAACGGTTTATGGCTTGCTTCTGAACACCTGCCTGTTGCTATTATCCTTGACATTAAGCTCCCGGGCATCAATGGATGGAAGGTTCTCGATTCTTTGAAAAAGAATCCAAAAACCCGACATATTCCCGTCCATATGATGTCGGCTATGGAGCAAACTTTAGAGGCTTTCCAAAAAGGAGCAATAGGGTATCTGACTAAACCGGTAAGCACTGAGCAATTGCATGGAGCCTTCGGTAAAATTGAAAGGTTTGTTGATCAGAAGATGAAGAAATTACTGATAGTGGAAGATGATCCACAAATGAGAAAGACTATACAGAAGGTTATTAAAGGAAAGGACATTCAGATTTCTGAGGTAAGTACTGCCAACGATTGCATGAAAGAAATTCGTTCTTCAGTATTTGATTGCCTCATTTTGGATTTAGGCTTACCAGATATGGATGGCTTTGAACTTCTGAAACAATTGAAGAGTATCAAAAACTATCCGATTCCTCCAATCATCGTTTATACTGGTCAGGAGTTGACCCGTGAACAAGACCTTGAGTTGCATAAATACACTTCATCCATCATCATCAAAGGAGTAAAATCTGAGGAACGACTACTTGACGAAACAGCACTGTTCCTGCATCGAATGGTTGGAGAACTCGATGAAAAACAGCAAAAAATCATCCATAGCCTTTATGAAAAAGAAAATCTCTTCAAGGAGAAGAAGATACTATTGGTTGATGATGACATGCGCAATGTCTTTGCGTTAACAAGAGTCTTCGAAGAAAAGGGAATGATTGTTCTTAAAGCTGAGAATGGGCGTAAAGCAATTCAGGTTCTAAAAGAAAATCCATCTGTTGACCTGATAATGATGGACATTATGATGCCTGAAATGGATGGCTATGAAGCCATGACAGAAATTCGTAAATTGTCAGAGTTTAAAACTATTCCAATAATTGCACTTACAGCGAAAGCAATGAAGGAAGACAAACAGAAATGTTTAGATGCAGGAGCTTCAGATTACATAACAAAACCTTTGGATGTTCCTAAAATGATGTCGTTAATGAGAGTGTGGCTTTATAAATAGGAAATAGGAAGTAGGAAATAGAAAGTAGAAAATAGAAAATAAGATAGGACATAGGGAATAGGGAATAAGTAATAGGTAATAGGTAATGGGAATGGGATCAACTCGGAAGATTCTGATTATTGATGATAATGAAGCTAATCTGTTCAGTC
>JAYEFL010000112.1:0-14688 GCA_034658635.1 Bacteroidota bacterium
ATATTTCTGAACATCTCCGGAGAATAAAAGTTTAAGCCCGGATGTATATTAACTTCCTGCCATCTTGTTTGCCGAATGATGGCTGGTGGTTTATGCTGGCCGTCTTCAATAGCCTGCAAAAGCTGTGAATGAACAGACCTGCGATAAATTCCAATCATGGGTTCGTTCACTCCATCATGAGCAGCTAAAGATATGTCAAAATCTCCATGATGAGCAATAAGGTATTCAAACATACTAGTGCTTAACAGGGGAGTGTCACAACTTACTATCAGACAATATGGTGTGCTGGCATGATAAAGACCGGATTCTATTCCCGCAATTGGCCCTGTGTTTTGATAGCGATCTGCAATAAGCTTGTCATCAGGAAATAATTCAGATGCAGAGTTTGAAGATATCATAATTTGCTTACAAACGGGTGATATTGACGCCTTTACCCAATCAACCAGCCTTCTCCCCTTCCAGAGAACGAGAGCTTTATCCTGACCCATTCTTGAACTCTCTCCGCCAGCAAGAATAATGCCTGTTATGTGATTCTTTGAGATCATTTATAGGCTCTAATGGGCCTCAAACCAATTCTGACCCGTACCCATGTCAACAATCAGTGGTACAATTAATTGACATGCATGCTCCATTTCGTGGCGAATAATTTCTTTGACTTGCTTGAGCTCTGGCAGATACACGTCAAAATTCAATTCATCATGCACCTGAAGTATCATTTTGCTTTTGAGTTTATTCTTTGAAAGCTCGTTGTGAATTCTAATCATGGCGATTTTAATGATATCTGCTGCTGAACCTTGTACCGGAGCATTAATAGCGTTTCGTTCTGCATTACCTCTGACGACAGGATTATCGGAATTGATATCTTTCAGGTAACGACGACGACCAAACATGGTTTCTACATACCCTTTTGAACGAGCTTGTTCAATATTGGAATCCATGTATTCTTTAATTTTAGGATAAGACTTGAAATAACCATCAATCAATGCTTTGGCTTCCCTCCTGGGAATATTCAGACGCTGTGAAAGTCCAAAGGATGAAATTCCGTAAATGATGCCGAAATTTGCAGTTTTAGCATTGGTTCTCATTTCTTTGCTAACCTTTTCTATTGGAATATTGTTAATAAGAGCTGCCGTTGCGGTATGGATATCTTCATTACGGTTAAAAGCAGCAATCATATTTTCATCGCCACTCATGTGGGCCATAATCCTGAGCTCAACCTGAGAATAGTCGGCCGAAAGAAAAATATACTCCTTATTGCTTGGAACAAAAGTTTTACGAACTTCCCGTCCTCGTTCTTCCCTGATTGGTATATTCTGGAGATTAGGATTGATAGAACTTAATCGACCAGTTGCTGCTACGGCCTGATTAAATGAAGTATGGATTTTGCCCGTCCTTTCATTGACCAGTCCTGGAAGAGTATCTACATAGGTGTTTAGTAGTTTTCTCAACCCACGGTATTCCAGCACATTGGCAATTATCGGGTGGCGAGAGCTAAGTCGGCTTAAAACATCTTCACTGGTTGAATATTGCTTGCTTTTGGTTCGTTTTGCGTTCGGATCGATTTTCAAGTGATCAAAAAGAACAGCTCCTAATTGTTTTGGTGATCCCACATTAAATTGGATGCCTGCCATTTCAATTATTTCTTCTTCAAGACGTATGATGTCATCTTTTAACTCGCCAGAGAATACACGGAGGGAGGAAGGATCCATCCGGATTCCCTGTTTTTCCATATCAGCAAGTACTGAAATCAGGGGCATTTCTATTTCTGAGAACAGCTTCTTCAGGTCTTTGTCTATGAGCTCCTTATCCAGTATTTCTTTTAACTGGTATGTAATGTCTGCATCCTCACCGGCATATTCCTTGACCTCTTCCGGATCAAGATCTCGCATGCTTTTCTGATTCGGCCCTTTTTCCCCAATTAGATGCGTGATAGGGAGTGTTTTGTAAGACAAATAATTGTTAGCTAATAGCTCAAGATTATGTCTGCTATCTGCTTCTAGCAGATAATGTGCCAGCATAGTATCATACAGAGGACCCAATACTTCAATCTGATAGTTGAGAAGAATCTGGATATCATATTTTAGATTTTGTCCAATTTTTCTGATTTGTGGATTTTCAAACGCCGGCCTGAGTATCTCTAATAAATTTTGTGTCTGAAAACGATCTTCAGGAAATGGGATGTAATATGCCTCATGGGCTTTGAAAGAAACAGAAAGTCCAACAATTTCAGCTTCAAGAGCAACAAGTCCGGTAGTTTCAGTATCAAAGCAAAACTCACCTAGCTTCATCAATCTGTCGGTGAGTTTTTTGATTGAAGCATCATCCTTTACCATGTGGTATTTATGGTCCGTATCTTTTATGCTTGCATATTCCTCGGATGAGATTATTTCAGATAGCACTTCTTCTCCGAATAAGCTTCCTTGGATTGGAGCTGAAGCACTTATGTTGCTTTGAACAGGGGCGGGATTATGGATCGGTTTGGAACTGGATAAGAACAGATTTTCAGTTTGAACAGCATAATCCGTTTGTATCCGATTGGCCAGATTCCTGAATTCGAGAACTTCGAAAAGACTTGTAAGTATGGCTATATCGGGTTTTTTGAATGCAAGTTTAGACGGTTCAAATTCAATATCAACCTGGGTCTCAATAGTAACAAGAAACTTTGCTTGCTCAATCTGGCTTTTGAAGTTTATCAGATTTTCTTTTTGCTTGCCCTTAAGGTCGTCAATGTGCGTATAGATATTTTCTATACTTCCGTATTTGCCTATCAGTTTTTTTGCCCCTTTTTCACCAACACCGGGACAACCAGGGATGTTATCAGCGGTGTCACCCCAAAGAGCCAGTACATCAATTACCTGTTCAGGATGACTGATTCCGAAGTTTTGGCATATTTCTTCAGGACCCAGTATCTCTGCATCATTACCTGATCTTCTGGGTTTAAACATACGGATTGAATCTGAGATAAGTTGTCCAAAATCTTTGTCGGGTGTCATCATGAACACCTCAAAACCTTCTTTTTCAGCTTTCTTAGCAAGAGTACCAATAACATCGTCGGCTTCGAATCCTGGAACTTCGATAGATTCAATTTGAAAAGCAGAAATCACATCTTTTATATACGGCACAGAGGCTCGCAGATCATCTGGCATTGGTGGGCGATTCGCTTTATAATCCTTAAACTGTTCATGCCTGAAAGTTGGAGGCGGAGGGTCAAAAACCACAGCAATGTGGCTCGGCTTTTCCTTCCTCAAAACTTCATCAAGGGTGAGTGTAAAACCAAAAACTGCAGAGGTATTAAGTCCCTTAGAGTTGATCCTGGGATTTTTTATGAAGGCATAGTACGAGCGATATATTAATGCAAAAGCATCAAGAAGGAATAATTTCTTTACCATAGAGGATAAAGATACAGGAAAACTAGGAGTTTTGGTCTGAGGCTCGCCATTCAGCATAGCTGTTGGCGGTTTCAAAAAGAATAACAGATTCCAGTTTGACTTCTTTTGGAAGTTCACGATTCAGGATTTCTGCATAATATATCACAAGGTTTTCAGCGGTTGGCTGGAAATCGGTGTAATGATGACGATCAAACATTTCCTTTAGCTCTGCAAAACCAGATACAGGAGCTTTTTTATTCAAAACTATAGCATGATCATAAATATTCACAATGTGTTTATTGACCACATGTTTAAGGTCACCAAAATCTATCACCATTCCTTCTTTGATATTATTCTCATCCGTAATGGGTTCACCAGAAACGGTTACCTTTAAAATATAGGAGTGACCGTGGATGTTTTTACACAAGCCATCATAGCCAAGAAGTGCATGTGCCATTTCAAAACGGAAAATTTTTGTAACCCTGATTACTGGCATATAAAGCGTTTAACAAGCACACATGGAAATACAATCCACAATGTTACTCAGTTGATCATGCTTGAGGAAATAATAGGTGTTTTTCCCTTCACGCTTGCTTGCCAGAACACCTTTATCTTTTAGAATGCCTAAGTGGTGTGAGGTGGTTGATTGTTCAAGTTTGAGCCTCTCATGGATCTCAGTTACTGTCAATCTTTTACCATCATCAAGGTAAGAAATAATGGCGATTCTCATTGGATGAGCAATAGCCTTCAGCATGTTAGCTGCTTGTTCTAATTGTTCTGGTTTAAGTGCCTGAACTTTCATGATATATTAGATTCTGCTGTACAAATGCAAATATATAAATATTTAGGTAATCCGTAGCGTTAATTCACTAACAGAAATCATGATTTTGGTCAGGTTTGCAGACTAAAAAAAACTAATATCTTTATCTGAAATAGCACTTAAAATGCTGTTAGACAGTCTACTGGCGCCAA
This sequence comes from Bacteroidota bacterium, assembly GCA_034658635.1. Taxonomy (GTDB): domain Bacteria; phylum Bacteroidota; class Bacteroidia; order Bacteroidales; family UBA12481; genus JABHCC01. The sequence continues at coordinate 4,341 of JAYEFL010000112.1, forward strand.
GTCTGAAGAATTCAGGGCGTGTCCATTTTTCTCCCAGAATGTGATCAATCAGAGTATAATACCTTGCAGCATCGTTAACATTTGAGATTCCTCCTGCCGGTTTTAGTCCAATTATACGATTTGTTACAGTATGAAAATCTCTGATTGCTATGGCCATACTATATACAGCCTCAGGAGTTGCGGCCGGAGATAGTTTGCCGGTAGAAGTCTTGATAAAGTCAGCCCCGGCTTCCATGGCAATAAGACTGGCCAGTCTTATGTTTTCAGCAGTTTTCAACAAGCCTGTTTCCAGGATAATTTTCAGATGAACATCTCCAATTGTATTTTTTATAGAGCTGATTTCTTCAAAAACCTGCTGATACTCACCTGCCAGGAATTGACCAACAGAAATAACAATATCAATTTCATTAGCACCTTTAGAGACAAGGAGTTCACATTCTGCAATTTTTACTGGTAAAAAGGTCTGTGATGATGGAAACCCAGCACCAACAACAGCGATATTTACGTCCTGATCTTTTAAGCTTTCTTTTACTGTTTCAAGCAAGGTGGGGTAGATACAAATTGCAGCTACAGAAGGAATGTCCGTGAAATTATCTTTAAAAGCATTGAGGTTTCGGCAAAATTTTCGGGCTGTTTCAGCATTGTCATCAGTATTCAAGGTAGTGAGATCGATGAATGAAAAAAGCTTTTTCAGCAATTCTCCTGTTGGAGCTTCAGGTGTCATCTGAAGAATTTCATGAGTTCTCTGTTCAACCAGCTTATCGCTTTCGCCTGGTCCGTAAATTTCTGGATAGTTATTGGTCTGTATCATCATATTGTTCATTTTTTGTCTTTTGTATCTATAAATATTGTTACCGGACCATCATTAACCAAGGCAACCTGCATTTCTGCACCAAACTCCCCTGTTCTAATCTCCTTTCCAAGATCTTTTTCTATTTGTCGTACAAATTGCTCATACAAAGGGATGGCAATATTGGGATGTGCAGCATCTATGTAGGAAGGTCTGAATCCTTTTTTAACTCGGGCATGAAGAGTAAATTGGCTGACAGCAATAACTTCACCATCCATATCTTTAACAGAAAGATTCATAACACCCTGGTCATCATCAAAAATACGGAGGCCACAGATTTTGTTGCTCAACCAGACGATATCATCACTCCCATCACCCTCTTCTATGCCAACAAAAATCAACAAACCACTGCCAATAGAAGCAGTGATTTTCGCATCAATTTCCACCGATGCCCGACTAACCCGCTGAATTATAACACGCATAATCTATTCGTTTTTCGTCATTTGTTTATCATCATTTGTTAGAGACACACGACCGTGTGTCTTTACAAGATTTATCTGCGTCGATTTAATATAATCAGTGCTGCAATAACCCCCGGAATCCATCCCGCAAGTGTTAAGAGAAAAACAATCAGTATAGATCCACATCCATGGCCTATGACCGCCAAAGGCGGAAAGACGACGGCCAGTATAACTCTTAGTATTGACATATTTGTTTAAAATATAAATGAAATAACAAATTCACAATTATTCAATAAATATAGCACAATCACTATCTTTACTGCAAAACAAGATATAAAACATGAAAAAATTTACTACACTTTTAGTCCTGGGACTGCTTTTGACAGCCTGGAATGTTAATGCTCAGCATTTGAATGCACTTACACAACTTGAAATAGATGAAGGTTGGGAATCGCTGTTTGACGGAAAGTCTATGGAGAAATGGAAATGCTGGAAAAAAGACGAAGTTCAGGGATGGGCTATTGAAGAGCATGGAATGAAAGCAATGGGATTACCTCATGGACAAGGAGGCGACATCATTACAAAGGGCACATACGGTGATTTTGAATTATATCTGGAGTGGAAAATCGGAGAACGGTCAAATTCTGGTATCTTTTTCCATGTAATTGAATCAGACGAGTATGGCGCTGTTTATATGACTGGTCCTGAGTACCAGCTTCTTGATGATGTTGGATTCCCTGAATCAGGTCCCCTTCATGCCTCGGGATCCAACTATGATGTTCATCCACCAAAGTTAGGTCAGGTTAAGACCCTGGATCAATGGAATACAACAAGAATAATTGTTAAAGGCCCACATGTTGAGCAGTATTTGAATGGAAGAAAGGTTGTAGAATACGATATGTGGACAGATGAGTGGTATGAAATGAAGGCGAATTCTAAATGGAAGAATGCCGATGGATATGGTAAATTCAAGGAAGGCCACATTGCTTTGCAAGATCATGGTGGAACATGCAATTTTAGAAATATTAAAATCAAAAAGCTTTAATGAGCAATCCTGACGACCGCGATTATACTAACGGAGAGATAACAGTTTTTTGGAAGCCCGATGAGTGCATTCATGCAACCACCTGCTTCATGAGGCTCCGTAAAGTTTTTGATCCTGCAAAACGTCCATGGGTTAACATGGATGGAGCACCTACGGATGATATAATCAGGATAGTGGATGAATGTCCGACAGATGCCCTGACCTGGAAGTTTAACAACGAGTTAAGCGAAGAGGAGGTTGAGAAAAGTCTGGCAAAGCCTAAAGGTGAAGAAAAAGTACCTACTCCGCCAGCAGCTGAGGTCACAATCATAGAAAACGGCCCTGCAATAATCAAAGGAAACTTCAAAGTTGCAGACGGAATGGGGAATAAGATCGAAACAGCTAATCAGATTGCTCTTTGTCGCTGCGGAGGGTCAAGGAATTTACCATTCTGCGATGGATCTCATCTGGTGAATGGGTTTAAGGGCTAGTTTGGGAATTCGGGACTCGGTATTCGGGGACTTCGAAATCCCGGTCGCTGAGCGGAGTCGAAGCGTGTTTCGAAGTGGAGAAGTTTTCAGGAAGGAAAAAGTCATACGTCACTCATCGCGTCACTTCTAATTCTATTCCTTAGCCTTAATTACTATTTTCTACTTCCTACGTCCTCTCCCGTATCCCTGAATGAGAATCGAAATCTGGAACTTTGGGGTTGGTTATTCAACGATATACTCAAAGGGCAGTAAATCACCTACTCTTTCTTTTGCTGCCATGCCCCACCATTCGATATTCGTGGGATCAAAATAACCCTCTTGCGAAAACAGAACACTGTCTGTTTTAATCGTTATAAAGCTGATTTTATAATTGAGAAGGTTTTTCATATTCGGATAGAAAATATAGCTTGTTTCCCCATTGGTAATCAAATACCTCACTTGTCCTTCAATTCCTGAGATAATACTATCGTATGGCAAAGTGTTATTTATGCTATCGCGGATAATAAATCCTTCCTGGTCTGTGTTTTCAGCATATAAAGATCTTAAAAAATGCATCCTGGAACCCAGGTAAGTTGTTCTGCGCCTTCGTTGTATTTTCTTGCTTTGTCTTTTTGTTATTACAGAGTCTTCCGTAAAAAAATGATTTCCCTGATAGAAAAGACTCGTTTCAGTTTTCATGAAAGAATCCAAATGGTAGGTTATGGAATATCCCAAAGCCGCATTATAAATAAGGATTGGTTTTTTGGCAAATGCTTCAAAGGTCTTTTGATCCTCGCTGAATACAAATTTGATATCCTTAAGATTTAAGATTTTACATTTCCTGGCGTTATAGGTATTGCCCAGGAATTCTTTTTTGAACAATTTGATTCCTTCTTTTCTGGCTCTTTCTGCTTCGGCTTTATTGTATATTACCACTACTTCATTGATGTCGAAGGTCTTGGGTGAAAGAAATACTTTCACAGGACGGTCAGTCGGATAGTTGATTAATGATTCAGAATAATACCCCATCAAGCTCACCACCAGGGTATTTTGAGAATGATCTGCATTATTGAGTTTAAAATAACCAAGTGTGTCTGTAGTAGTTCCGTTGTAAGTGCCGTTGAAATATACATTGGCACTAATTAAAGCTTCATGAGTGTTTTTATCAAGTACTATCCCTTCAATTGTTTGAGATTGAGCTGTGGTAATAAACATCAACACGATCAATAATTGAAAGACCTTCATAGGATTGGTTCAGTTACTGCTTTTCCACAAAGATAGTGCCAGATTTGGTCCGATATTTGCTAATTTTCAGTACTCCAAAAACCGAAAAAGTCTGCCTTATGGGATATCATTATTTTAGAATCATTGGAAGAATTAGCGTTCTAATAATTGTTCTTCATTTCAATACCGGGATCAAGCTTCATGCACAAATAAACGAATCTATTTTGCTCGAAAATTTTGAGAAGTTCATTAAGGAACATCCCGAAGAACGGATCTACATTCATACAGACCGTGATATTTATGCACCAGGGAGTGAAATTCAGTTTAAGGCATATATTAGTAATAGAAATGGGGCGGCATCTGTTAGCGATAGCCTTTATATCTTGCTCCTTAACTATCAGGGGGATGTTAAATACAGTGGCTCATTTCCGGTAAATCAGGATAATGGCATTGGCGAAATTAACCTGAATTCTGAAATTGAAACAGGAGAGTACACCCTAAAAGCCTATACTGATCAGGCATTGAAATCGTCAATGCCAGCATTATACAGTAGGAAAATAATGATTAAAAATCTTTGGATTCCTCCCCTTCGCATTGAACTTTCAAATCTTAAACCCGAATACTCACCCGGTGATTTGGCTGATGTTCAGGTGTTGATTCTAAATCCAAAAGGGAAAGCATTTAAAAATAGCTCCTTCAATTATTCTCTTAGTCGAAATGGAAATTTGCTTCGTTTCGGAGAATTGAAGACTGATCGAAATGGTCGGGCAGCCCTCACTTTCAATATTCCCAAAGAAGAGGGGCTATCAATTATTGCTGTCCAGGTTTCAGCAGAATATAAAGGAAACTTTCACACTAACAGCATGGTTATCCCAACCACTCAAAGTCAGGTATTGCTGAGTTTTTTTCCGGAAGGTGGCCGGTTTGTTGAGGGCCTTGAAACAAAAATAGTTTTTACGGCCAGGAATGTTTTTGGGGAGCCAATAGAGGTTGAAGGCTTGCTCATTGATGATGATGATCGCCAGGTTGGAACAATCAAAACCGATTTACCTGGTCTGGGTTCTTTTTCCCTTATTCCGGATGTGGGTAATCCTGTAGTTGTACGATTGACAGAGCCTTCAAAAGTAGATTATGATTTTGAGTTACCTGAGATTCATGATGAAGGGATACAATTAAAGTTGGAATACAGGGGCAGTGAAGAACTGATTCTTAGTGTTAATTCCAGTATAAACCATGAATCTTTACCACTTATTGCAATCGCCGAGATAAATGGAAAAATTGTTTGGACAAACAGTTTTTCACTAGTGGATTCTGAACAAATTCACATCCCTATTTATCAACTGCCTGATGGTATTTTGAGAGTGAATTTACTAAATGAGGAATTCGCTTTAATTGCTCAGCGTCCGTTTTTTATCTGTAACGATACAAGTGCCGTTCAGGCAGAATTCAGAATTTCAGAAGGAGCATTTGAGGAAGACGGTGAGATAAAGATCAGCCTGAACTCTTCTGCAATAAAAACGGGACAAGCGAATCTCAGCATTTCTTTGGTCGATAAAAACCTGTGTCCTGAATGGACTAAGAATCCCGATATTGTTTCCTGCTTCCTCCTTGGATCATCTGCTGAAAACTTGTCATCTCCCAAAGCCTATTATATTGATTCTGAGCGTTTTGATTTGTTCATGGTATCCCAATTCGATATGCGCTATAATTGGAAAAATATCAGTTTAGCCAACTTTCATATTTCGGAATTATCTCCTTCACAATTACTGCAGACAATACTGGAAAAGGAGAAGACCAGCAACATAGAGCAATTCTTATCTATTCTTCGTACTGATCAGTTTAATGAAAAGTATATACTAAATGCCGGATCAGATTTCGATCATTTTATGGCTTCCAACAGACTGGGTCTTCAAAAGTTGGAATTGATTCCACGACCAATTAGCCAGGATGAAAAAATTGCACGGCAACTGGAAAGGGGAACTTCTGTTTTAAATGTTGTCAGGCTTATCAAACCAATCAACATAAAAGGTCAATTGATTTATTTCAGGGGTGTTTCTTCATTCTTATATCAGCCATCAGCATTAATTGTTGTTGATGGGGTGCCCAGAGGATCAGGTGCCAATATTCTAACAGAAATGGATCCCTTATCTGTACAAAGCATAAAGGTTTCAACTACTGTATCAGACATTTTAAAATACACTGCTGTCGATAACGCTTCCGGGATCATTGCCATAACCACAAAGACTGCCGGGTCAGCTAGAAAAACAAAAAAAGAAGCATCTGAGGAAATCTATAATCCGACCTTATTGTGGAATCCCAATGTGCAGATAAACCCAGGATCCGAAATCAGTATCCCATTACCCCGCCCTCGTTTGAAATCAAAGTACCGCCTTGTTATTCAAGGCATTGATGAATTTGGGAGACCGCTGGCTAGGGTACGTTATTGTATATAAGAAGGTTTGTCAAAAACATCAAGGTCTATAACGACAGGATTTATTTCATCCATCAAACTCCTCTGGGGTTTAGAACGATGAATTTATATTCTATTCCGTTCAGGTAGGATATGCCTCATATTTTTCCAATCAGTAATACGGGATTGTCCTCTTCATCCAGTTGACTGATTATTCCATTTATTTTCGACTTTATTTTGTTATCGATATTCGGATCGGCTAAAGTGAATTCCGCTTTTTCCAGGAAATTGATGGCATCTTCAATGACCAGCAAATGCTGGTTTGTAAGCGCATGTATTTGATGATTAGCAATTTGAGTTCCAAGGAAATCGTTTTTAATAGTCTGGTTGAGTGTAGTTTTGTGGGTCCTTTTTTCTACTACAAGGAGTTCCCTCTTTGCCGTATAACGACTTGAGGATCCTCCATTACCTAAATCGGTTACTTCAATCCAGGTTATGGTTGAGATTTTGCCGCAGAAGAAGCGATTGGATTCAAAAAAGTAGTTAAAAGATCGATGTCCCACCTTTTGATACAATTTTTTATTGTCCTCGCCAAGGTTGACATACCAGGAAGGAACAAGAATATTTTCAGAAATACTGAAGATTGTGTCAGAACGAACAGGAAGGTAGTTGTATCCATTGTCTCGAGGATAAAGCAGTCCTGACCCCATATCCTTGTAGGTGTTATAATGTGGGGCTTTAATCTCTTGAATTATATTTCCTTGCAGGTCTTGTTCCCAGGCATAGTAGTCGCCGGATTCAAAATAACCAACAACAGGAGCTAACCATAAGGTCTTATTGTCTGTGGCAATGACCCGGTTAATTCTTCCTTTGTAGGGGCGTGGAATGTCGCCAAGATATGTCCCTGTATTTAAATCCCAACTCATGAGATAGGATTTATGTTCGTCAGCCACATAAAGGATATCATTTACTTCATCTACAGATAATGTAGCACGGGCGATTTCTTGTGGCCCTTTCCCATATTGTGTGATTTTTTGAATGTATTTTCCCTGACCATCAAAAAGAAGAATTTTATCAAATGGAAGATTGGCAATAATAAATCTTTCGTACACATAATACTCTGCCCGTTTGATCATGCAATCCTCCAAAGTTTCCAGGGGTATAAATTTCCAATCGGTGGCCAGGTCAGATAATTTCAAATCCAGTGAATCACTAATCTGTTCATAAGAAATTTGCCGGAAAGTATAACCATCTTCCTCACTTTCACTGATGGCAGGATTAGTTTTTGATGTACAGGCACATAAAAGCAGAAAAACAGCAAGAATTTGGAAAGCTTTTGGCATGACGGGTTCTAGGTTTAGTTGTTATTGAACAAATAATTTTTCAATTTTCACTTCCTCACCATTATTTATACGCAGATAATAAACGCCTGGTCTGAATGCACTGACATCGATTTCTTCGATGTAGTTGTAAGCATTCTTAACTTCGTTGCGGTAAACAATCTGGCCTGAGGTGTTAAGCAGTTCAATTGTAATATCCTTAAGCTCAGTATTGTTGATAGATACAGTGAGCATTCCATCAGTCGGATTAGGATAAACCTGCATAGAGGACAGCGACAGATCATCATCTGTTCCAAGGCTGCGGAAGTTCATATTGAGTAGATAATCAACAGCTTTAGGAGGTGACAAAGTTGAAATGATCACATAATAGGATCCAGCAAGGATACGCTGCTCAAATTCACCACCGAAAGGTCCGCTTGTATAGGCTTTACAGTGGCTCCTATCGAGTTCCTCTCTAGGGCACTTATCAAGTATGTGGATAGATCCGTAGGATCCAATAATACCACCTGTCAGGTAACCCTCGTTCTCAAGAGTGATACTGTAAACTTTGTCATTACCGCTCATGTAATTCTGATAAAGATTGCATGGTGACATATCATAATCGTCATAAAATCCAAGCGTTGTGCCAAAATGGTTTACCACAGGCAAAGTCAATGGTATTGCGGACTCACAGACATCCCCTTCCTTTGGATAATCTGGCACAATATTAAAAAAGAACCCTGTGTCGATATTGGGAGAACCGGTCCACCCGGCAAAGAAGAGTTTCACAGTTTCTCCTTCAATCATTGGAATGACTTCACTGAAGGATAGTTTGGTAAATGCACAGCTATCCCAAAGCAATTCTGATCCTGATGATATTAGTGTGCCTTGACAATCAGAATAAACGAATATCCATGTGTCATAGTTTAGTTCATCCGGATCACGTGTATTATCCGGATGACAAGTGTTAATATATACCATTTGGAACTTATCTGCAGTGTAAGTAAACCATGAGTTTCTCGATTCAGCCCAATTCTCACCAGGATATGCTTCAATTGCATCATGGCAGCTGAGTCCTGTTCCTACAAGTGGTACCCTATATACCTTATCTTCATACAAACCCCAGCTTACAACAAGCTCTGCAGTTGATATCCCAGCAGCCTGTGGAGCAAAGCTTACATCAATATTTAATTTATCTGTCCCGTTATTAGCAAAGGCCCAGTCGCCATCGTGAATTTCCACTGGATATTCATTTAAATCCTCAATAGTCCAATAGTCTGATTCACTTATAATTTTAATACTTTTTATCTTCGCAACACTAGTACCAATATTTGTAAAGCTTACTGTTAGAGTTCGACTCTCCCCTAACTGTACACCTCCATGGTCAATCGGGTCAGGGCTGTGACTCAGGATAGGTTCGCTTGAACCACCATCATCCAATTGTGCCGCTAAAGGGACAGCACTGAGCAATAAAACTAAAATAGAGATTACCAGGTTCTTCATCACATCAAAGGTTTGATTGCAGGAAAGTTACAACATAATATACAGTTGAACAAAAGTCTCAAAAACAGGAATAAAATGAAGTTTTGGCAGAACTGTCTGTATGAAATCTAGCTAAAAGACATTCTTTCAAACACCCTTAATCCTATTCCCTAGCCTTAATTACTATTTTCTATTTCCTAAGTCCTCTCTCTCCGATCTCCTTGAAAAAGAAATCCCGGGCCTGCCGCCTGGAAAGCGCAGAGCCCGGGATTTACTTATTTAGAGAATCTTTATTTACTTATCAGGGTTGTAAATCTCTACATTATTTCGGTAATCTCCAAGCAGATGCTCGGCAAAATAATACCACATCATATGTTCTTTGTACTTGCTGTATTTTCCGAAACCATGTCGCTGTCCTGGCATAACCATGTAATCAAATCGCTTGCCTGCTGCAATGAGGGCATCTGCTACTCGTGTTGTGTTTCCAGGATGTACATTGTTGTCGATATCACCATGAATCAACATAAGATGACCTTTTAAATTCTTGGCCAAATCCTGATTGGCAGGAACTTTAGATTTAAAAGTAATCTTATATTCTACCTCCTGTTTAATGGAATCATCCTCAGGCCACCCATCATCATCATCTTCCTTCTTTACTTTTTCCTTATCAACATCTTCCTTACCCTTTGACTTTTGCCCTTTGACCTTTTTCTTGACTTCTTTAACTCCATGATGCGTTTCACCCCACCAAAGGTTATAAATGTTATTGTCGTGATTACCAGCCGAAGACACGGCTACATCGTAAAAGTCAGGATAAGTCAGGATGGCTGCTGTTGACATAAACCCACCACCTGAATGACCGTGAATACCAACTCTTGTTATGTCAATAAAATCATAGCGGTCAGCGAGCTGCTCCAGGCCGTATTTATCATCAGGCAAAGCATAGTCTCTCAGGTTGTCGTATCCGTAGGTATGATAATATTTACTTCTTAGCGGACTACCACCGCGGTGTCCCATTGCTACCGTAACAAATCCCAGCTGCGCAAGAGACATGCCATTACGGCCGGTTACGCTCCATGGCATTGAGAAGGATTCTACCTGTGGACCCGGGTATACATAGTTGATAACAGGATATTTACGGCCTTCTTCCATCTTCAGTGGCTTCCAC
>JAYEFL010000113.1:0-14615 GCA_034658635.1 Bacteroidota bacterium
AGTGACGCGGGAGTGACGCGGGAGTGACGTGGGAGTGACGTGATGAGTGACGCGGGAGTGACGTGATGAGTGACGCGGGAGTGACGCGGGAGTGACGTGATGAGTGACGCGGGAGTGACGTGGGAGTGACGTGATGAGTGACGCAAACGTGACGCAAACGTGACGCTGATCGTAGCAGGAGTCCTGACTCTCTGAGTCCCGCCTCTTCCAATCTGTAAGCATAATTCCATAATTGCTTACAAAGTTATCGTTTGCACTATGAAAAATTATTGGGCTGTAAGTCAGGGGCTTTAGCTCAAGTGAAAAAAAAACATACTTCCTTGCTTGCATGTTAGCAAAATGTTCCCCTATCTTTGTCCCCCAGACAGACAAAAACAAATTTAAAAACGAAATGAAAAACCGCAGATCTGATATATTCTTTCTTATTATGCACCTCCTCGTGAAGGAGGTCGGCTGAGAAGGGTGCATTAGAATGCGAATAAAAACACGAGCCCTTCTCAAACTGAGAGGGGCTTTTTGTTTGGGTTAATTTTTTCCATGATGATGAGCAAGTTACATATCCTAAACATCGACATTATTCTTATTAGCTTGATTATTCTCCTTGTGGTGAATAAGTCGAAACGGGAAGGTTATGTAGCGCCTGAGTAAACAGGCACAAACACTGAGAGAAGCCTTCCCGATTACGGGGAGGCTTTTTTTTTGGAACATGTTACATGGAAATAGTAAAAAGGAAAGTAAAACGAAACAAGAATAATGATAAAAGAAACCAACGATAAGTTTCCCTCTCCAGATGGAGAAAGCCTGCCCCGGTCTCGATCCGGGGGCTTAGGGCTGAGGTCAATTCCCTTACGCTCTCAAACCTCAACCGGAGGTAGAAGAATGGCTGGTGCAAGAAGCCTTTGGAGAGCTAACGGGATGAGGGAAGAACATTTTGGGAAGCCGGTAATTGCGGTAGTCAACTCTTTTACTCAGTTTGTTCCCGGACACACCCATCTCCACCCGGTAGGGCAAATGCTCAAGCAGGAGATTGAGAGCCTCGGTTGTTTTGCTGCAGAATTCAATACAATTGCGATCGATGATGGAATTGCAATGGGGCACGATGGAATGCTTTATTCATTACCATCAAGAGATCTGATTGCCGATAGTGTTGAGTATATGTGTAATGCCCATTGCGTAGATGCTATGGTTTGTATATCAAACTGCGATAAGATCACTCCGGGCATGATGATGGCTGCTATGCGCCTCAATATCCCTGCTATTTTTGTTTCAGGAGGACCTATGGAGGCCGGACAGATTGATGGTGTCGATTATGATCTGGTTGATGTGATGGTGGCAGCCGCAGATCCAGATGTGGATGATGCAGAAATTCTGAAACTCGAGCAAAATGCTTGTCCGAGCTGTGGATCTTGCAGTGGATTGTTTACCGCTAATTCAATGAACTCTCTGGTTGAGGCTCTTGGATTGGCTCTGCCGGGAAATGGCACTGTAGTGGCAACCCACTCAAAAAGAAATGACTTATTTAAAAAGGCTGCCAAAATAATTGTTGAAGCCACTGAAAAGTATTACAATCACGGCGATACCAGTGTTTTACCCCGTGAGATTGCAAATCGCAATGCCTTTCTGAATGCTATGACTGTGGATATCGCGATGGGTGGATCCACAAATACTATTCTCCATTTGCTGGCTACAGCTTATGAGGGTGAAGTCGGTTTTACTCTTGATGATATTGATAATCTATCCAGAAAAACCCCTAATCTGTGTAAAGTTGCACCTTCCAGCTCTTTCCATATGCAGGATGTTAATCGTGCAGGGGGTATCATGGGATTGATGGCTGAACTTAATCGTGCAGGACTGCTGGATAATACTGTTCGCAGAGTAGATTATTCGAGTCTGAAAGAGGCTTTGGACGACTGGGATATTGTGAGCCCTGACTGTCTTCCTGAAGCCCGCGAAACTTATTTGGCGGCACCTGGAAGATCTGGACGGAATTTGTTTTTAGGCTCACAATCATCCCAATACAAAGAGTTGGATGACGATCGTAAAAATGGGTGTATCCGCTCAGAAGAACATGCCTATTCTGAGGATGGAGGTTTGGCAGTCTTGTATGGTAATCTGGCCACAGATGGAGCCGTGGTTAAAACAGCAGGAGTGCCTCTAAACTTGCTTCATTTCAAGGGTAAGGCTCGTGTGTATTTATCCCAAGATGATGCTGTTCAAGGTATTTTGGGTGATCACGTTTGTTCGGGTGATGTGGTTTTTATTCTTTATGAAGGGCCAAAGGGTGGTCCGGGAATGCAGGAAATGCTATATCCAACATCCTATCTCAAGGCCAAAGGGCTTGATAAAACTTGCGCTTTGCTTACTGATGGTAGATTCTCAGGTGGAACTGCCGGCTTATCAGTTGGCCATATGTCACCTGAAGCCGCATCCGGAGGACTGATTGGACTGGTTCGTACCGGAGATACTATTGAAATTGATATTCCTAAGCGAAAAATAAATCTCCTGGTGGATGAAAATGAACTGAAAAGTCGAAAAGATGCCTTATTGAGTCACGAAAGCAACTTTGCTCCGAAAAGACCAAGACAGGTTAGTAATTCTTTAAAAGCTTACGCGCATTTTGTTAGCTCAGCAGATAAAGGAGCTGTAAGAATAATTCCACAATTGGATAAAACAAACTAAATCGAACATTAAACATCAAAAATCAAAAGCTATGCCCGAGTGTAAAGAAATATCCATTAGGAAACTCACTAGCACACAAAATGTCAATGGAGGTGAAGCCATTCTGCTGAGTTTCCTTGAAGAAGGTGTGGATACATTGTTTGGTTATCCCGGGGGTGCAATAATGCCCTTCTATGATACTCTTCATCAATATGATGGTTGTTTCAGGCACATCCTGGCCCGACATGAACAAGGTGCAATTCACGCAGCTCAGGGATATGCCCGTGTTACAAGGAAAACCGGGGTTTGTCTGACTACCTCCGGCCCGGGAGCCACGAATATTCTTACAGGTCTGGCTGATGCATATCTGGATTCAACCCCCCTCGTGGTTGTTACCGGACAGGTAGTAAGTAGCCTGGTTGGGACAGACGCATTTCAGGAAACGGATATCCTGACTATGAGTATGGCCGTCACTAAGTGGAATACCCAGATAGGCGATGCTAAGGATATTCCTGCAGTAATGGCAAAGGCCTTTTATATTGCAAATTCTGGTCGGCCAGGACCAGTACTGATTGATTTTCCCAAGGATGTTTTTTCTACAAAGTTCGTATTTAACTATTCTCCCTGCACTTCTCTGAAAACATACAAGCCAAATTATCATCCTGCTCCTGAGCTGGTTGATAAGGCTGCAAGGTGGATTAATACAGCCAATAAACCCCTAATCCTTTTTGGTCAGGGAGTTGTTTTGTCAAAAGCTGAAGAAGAACTAAAGATGTTTGTCGAGAGAACAGGTATGCCGGCAGCTGCAACATTACTCGGACTGTCTGCATTACCTGCTTCTCATCCACTCTATATGGGGATGTTGGGTATGCACGGTAATTACGCCCCAAATCTCATGACAGGCGAAACTGATTTAGTGATTGCAATTGGTATGCGATTTGACGATCGTGTGACCGGAAAGGTGGATACCTATCTTAAGCAGTCGAGGATTATTCATGTGGATATTGACCCGACTGAGTTAGGGAAAAATATAGATACTGATCTGGAAATTGAAGCAGATGCAAAATCTTTCCTTAAAAGCATCCTCCCTTTATTATCAAAGAATGAATTTCCTGAATGGATAGATCAATTCAAAGCAAAGCTGCAGGAAGAAAAAAAGACTGTCATTGATGGAGATATCATGCCATCGAAAGGGAAAATTCAAATGGGAGAAGTTATCAGGAAGGTTTCTGAAATTGCTGATACTGGAACTGTAGTTATTACAGACGTGGGACAGCATCAAATGAAAGTGGCCCGATATTATCCCCTGAATACTCCCCGTACCCTCGTAACCTCTGGAGGATTGGGCACAATGGGATTTGGCTTGCCTGCTGCTGTTGGTGCTCAGTTAGGCAAGCCCGATAAAACTGTTGTTCTTTTCGTTGGTGATGGTGGCCTGCAAATGACCATGCAGGAATTAATGACCATTTCACAGGAAAAACTTCCAGTTAAAGTGGTGGTTTTGAATAATGGGTTCCTGGGAATGGTTCGTCAATGGCAGGAGCTATTCTTCGAATCAAGATATGCTTCAACTCCCATTCAGAGTCCTGATTTTGTTAAACTAGCAGAGGCTTGTGGAGTAGAGGCTGGAAAGGTATACCAAAGAGAAGATCTTGATCCAGCTCTGAAGCAAATGCTTGATTATGATGGAGCATACCTGCTTGAAGTAATGGTAGAAAAAGAAGAAAACGTATTTCCAATGGTACCTCCGGGTGCCGCCGTAACCGATATGATACTTGGGGACTCGTGACTCGTGACTCGGGGAAGTGAATATGTAAAAAATAACAATTAATAATGATGACATGGAACGTGAATACCTTGTAACAACATTAGCACAAGACCGTGTTGGCCTCCTTAGCCGGGTGGCAATGGTTTTTTCCCGCAGAGGGATAAATATCGAAAGTCTGAAACTGGCCGAGTCGGCCATGAAGGGGATTGCTGCCTTTTCTATGGTGGTCTATACTGACTCTAAGACGATTAAGCAGATTGTGAAACAGCTGGAGAAACAGGTTGAGGTTCTACAGGCTTTTGCAGCTGAACAACCCAATGTGAGTAAACAAATTGAAAATAAATTGCAATACGCATAAACTATTAAAAATGGCAATAATTGAATTTGGTGGTGTCAAAGAACGTGTTACCACCCGGGATGAATTTCCTCTTGAAAAGGCACGTGAAGTATTGAAAAACGAAACTGTTGCTGTCCTCGGTTATGGAATCCAGGGACCCGGTCAGGCACTTAATCTTAAAGATAATGGTATCCGGGTAATCGTAGGTCAGCGAAAAGGGTCGAAATCCTGGGATAAAGCTCTCAAGGATGGATGGGTTGAAGGAGAGACCCTGTTTGAAATTGAAGCTGCCTGTGAACAGGCAACTATCATTCAGTTTCTGTTGTCGGATGCCGGACAAATCCAAGCATGGCCAACAGTTAAAAAGCACTTGACTCCGGGAAAAGCTTTGTATTTTTCACATGGCTTTGGGATCACATTTAAGGAAAGGACTCAGATTGAACCGCCTGAAGGAGTGGATGTAATCCTGATAGCTCCCAAAGGTTCAGGTACCAGTCTACGCCGTTTGTTCAAAGCAGGAAAAGGACTGAATAGCAGTTTTGCAGTTGAAAAAGATGCCACCGGAAAAGCCTATGACCGGGTTATGGCACTTGGTATCGCTGTAGGCTCCGGATACCTGTTTGAAACAAATTTTAAAAAGGAAGTATATTCTGACCTGACTGGTGAACGGGGCGTTCTGATGGGAGCCATAGCAGGAGTTTTTGAAGCTCAGTACAATTGCCTCAGGAAGAATGGACACAGTCCTTCAGAATCCTTTAACGAAACTGTTGAAGAACTTACTCAAAGTCTGATGCCTCTTATTGCTGAAAACGGAATGGACTGGATGTATGCCAATTGTTCCACTACAGCACAAAGAGGAGCCCTTGATTGGAGACATAAATTTCGCGAAGCCGTAACTCCGGTATTTGATGACTTGTATGAAAGTGTAGCCAGTGGCAAAGAAGCAGAAATCGCAATAAGAAAAGGCCAGGATCCGGATTACCGGGCTAAGCTTGACGAGGAACTAAAGGAACTACGAGAATCCGAACTATGGCAAACCGGCGCTCAGGTAAGGAAACTGCGACCATAATATCATTAAAATGGAAAAACTCTACATTTTTGACACAACCCTCCGCGATGGCGAGCAAGTCCCGGGTTGTCAGCTTAATACGATTGAAAAAATTGAAGTTGCCAGGGCTCTTGAACTCCTTGGGGTGGACGTCATTGAAGCCGGATTCCCGGTTTCCAGTCCTGGCGATTTTGAAGCCGTTCAGGAAATCTGCAAAACAGTAAAAGACTTAACAGTTTGCGGACTAACCCGAGCTGTTGACAAGGATATAGAAGTGGCTGCTGATGCTTTGAGGCTGGCAAAGAATGCCAGGATCCATACAGGTATTGGAACTTCACCTTATCACATAAAGCTTAAACTAAAAAGTAACGAGGACGAAATTATAGAGCGCGCTATAAGAGCAGTTAAACTTGCCCGAAATCTGGTTCCTGAAGTTGAATTTTATGCTGAGGATGCTGGAAGAACCGATAATGTGTATCTGGCAAGAGTCGTGGAAGCAGTTATTGCTGCCGGTGCCCGGATTATAAATATTCCTGATACAACAGGATATTGTCTACCCGAAGAATATGGAGCTAAGATCAAGTATCTGATGGAGAATGTGAGGGGTATTGATAAGGCAATATTGAGCACACATTGTCATAATGATCTGGGTATGGCTACAGCCAATTCCCTGGCTGGGGTTGTAAATGGCGCCAGACAAGTTGAAGTGACCATTAATGGAATTGGCGAAAGAGCTGGAAATACTGCTCTTGAAGAAGTAGTAATGGCTATCAAAACCAGAAAGGATTTACCCTTTGAAACCCGTATTCAAAGCGAAAGGATAGTGGGAACAAGCCGATTGGTGTCAAGCTTGATGAATATGCCCGTACAGGCAAATAAGGCGATCGTTGGGAGGAATGCTTTTGCTCATTCTTCCGGGATACATCAGGATGGAGTTTTGAAAAATCGTGAGAACTACGAAATTATTGATCCTGCCAGCGTTGGAGTGGATGAATCAGCTCTGGTTCTTACTGCACGATCAGGCCGTGCTGCCCTGAAACATCACCTTAACCGTTTGGGAAACTACCCGGATGATCAACAGCTGGTTAAGATATATGAACGTTTTCTGTTAGTTGCCGACAAGAAGAAGCAGATAGATGATGAGGATCTGTTAGCATTAATTGGCAACGGAGTGGCTGGCGAACAGTCTGTTAAACTGAAACTATTGCAGGTTGTAGCTGGGAAATCAACTATCCCAATGGCTACTGTTCACCTGTATATTCATGGAGAAGAAAAAATGGCTACTGCCGAAGGTAATGGTCCGATTGATGCCTGTGTAAATGCAGTTAAAAAAATTATTCCAAATAAATTCGTGCTGGATGAGTTTTTAATCCAGGCAATCACCAGAGGAAGTGATGATATTGGAAAAGTACATGTAAAATTGCACTCAGAAAACAGGATGCTATATGGATTTGGAGCAGATGTGGATATTATCACAGCATCAGTAAAAGCTCTGGTAGATGCAGTATCAAAAATGCTAATTAAATGATTCAGAAGACCTTATTTGATAAAATATGGGAGGCCCATCAGGTTAAACAACTGGATGATGGGTCTTCTGTCTTTTATATCGATCGCCATTACATTCACGAAGTAACCAGTCCGCAGGCATTTAATGGGCTGCGACAAAGAGGAGTGGAAGTCTTTCGTCCGGAGCAAACCATTGCTACAGCTGATCATAATGTTCCTACACAAAATCAGCATTTGCCTATCGAAGAGCCAGCTTCAGCTGCACAGCTTTCAACCCTGACTCAAAACTGTTCAGAGTTTGGAGTCCCATTGTTTGATCTGGGTCACAAGTGGAATGGAATAGTGCATGTGATAGGTCCCGAATTGGGTCTTACACAACCTGGCATGACCGTGGTTTGTGGTGATAGCCATACTTCAACACACGGTGCGTTTGGTGCTATAGCCTTTGGTATCGGCACCTCAGAAGTTGAAATGGTTTTAGCCTCTCAAACCCTTATGCTAAACAAACCAAAAAGCCTGAAAATCGAGGTGAACGGAGAACTGAAACCGGGTGTATCTGCCAAAGATTTGGCCCTTTACCTGATTAGTGAGCTTGGGACAGACGGAGGAACAGGTTATTTTGTTGAATATTGTGGTTCAGCTATCCGTAAACTTTCAATGGAGAGCCGTATGACCCTTTGTAATATGTGTATTGAAATGGGAGCAAGGGGAGGCCTGATACAGCCGGATGAGACCACTTTTGATTACCTGCAGAATTTGGAGTTTAGCCCCAAGGGTAAAGATTTTGACCAAATGGTTGAGAAATGGAGAAAACTGAAAACTGATGATGGAGCTTCATTTGATGCATCCTATTCATTTGAAGCCGATCAAATATTACCCATGATTACATGGGGTACTAATCCCAGCATGGCTATTCCGGTTAATAGTATTATTCCTGATCCGGTAAGGAGAGATGGTACACCCCATTCAGAATATCTGGCAGCTATGAAATATATGGGTTTATTTGGAGGAGAGGCAATGTTGGGAAAACAAATTGATTACGTTTTCCTTGGGAGCTGTACTAACGGACGAATAGAAGATCTTCGCGAATTTGCAACACAGGTAAAAGGTCACAAAAGGGCTGATACAGTAACTGCCTGGATTGTCCCGGGATCAAGGCAGGTTATGGAACAAGCTAAATCCGAGGGTATTGAGGAAATTCTTCAGTCGGCAGGCTTCGAACTACGCGAACCCGGATGCTCAGCCTGTCTGGCCATGAATGAAGACAAAGTCCCTACAGGAAAATACTGTATCTCAACCTCAAACAGAAACTTCGAAGGAAGACAGGGCCCAGGCTCAAGAACCTTCCTGGCAAGCCCAAGAACAGCAGCAATGGCAGCAATAAACGGAAGGATAACAATATAGTAAGGGCGAACGGCTGTTCGCCCCGATGAAGACCCAAAGAGTTATGGCATTTCAAGCAATCACAAAAATACAATCCCCCGCAGTACTTCTTCCCCTCGATCACATCGATACTGATCAGATAATACCTGCACGATTCCTTAAAGCAACTTCCCGTGAGGGTTTTGGAAAACATCTCTTTAGTAGCTGGAGATATCTGAAGAATGACGAGCCAGATCCGAAATTTGTTCTTAATGGTGAAAATGGAAGGGGTGAGATTCTGATCGCAGGAGAAAATTTTGGCTGCGGATCATCCCGCGAGCATGCTGCCTGGGCTTTGCATGATTATGGCTTTCGAGTGGTTGTGGCTATAAGCTTTGCTGATATTTTCCGTGGAAATGCCATGAACAATGGAATTGTTCCGGTTGAACTGGAGAATGCTGAACATGCAAATATGATAGCTTATGTTCAGAATAACCCAGATACAGAATTACTACTTGATTTGCCCTCTCAGACTCTGCGTGTTACGGGCTCCAAGCAATTGATATTCAACTTTGTGATTAATCCTTTCAGAAAGGAATGCCTGATGATGGGTACAGATCTGGTCGATTTCCTGATAGCTCACAAAGAAGAAATTACCAAATATGAACAAAACAGAATCTAGAAATATGAAAGCAAAACTGGCCTTACTTGCCGGAGATGGTATCGGTCCTGAAATAATGGATCAGGCCGTGAGGGTTCTTCGTACTATCGAACAGAAATTTGAACATGAATTTCAAATATCAGAAGGTTTGATTGGAGGGGCAGCTATCAATGCAACAGGAAATCCATATCCAGATGAAACTCACCAGCTTTGCCTCGATGCTGATGCTGTTCTTTTTGGAGCTATCGGTGATCCGAAATATGACAATGACCCGACTGCAAAAATACGACCTGAACAAGGCTTATTAGCGATGAGAAAAAAGTTAGGTTTATTTGCAAATCTTCGTCCTGTTAAAACCTATGAATCCTTATTTGAGAGATCCCCTTTAAAAGAAGACAGACTTAGAGGTGTTGATTTTATGGTTGTCAGAGAGCTTACCGGAGGTATTTATTTTGGTCGGCCCAGTGAAGTTTCTGCAGACGGAATGAATTCTGTTGATACCTGTCTTTACTCAAAAGAGGAAATACTTAGGGTCTCAAAAATGGCTTTTGATCTGTCTATGAAAAGTAAGAAGAAACTCACCTTGGTGGATAAAGCCAATGTGCTTTCCACTTCCCGCTTATGGAGGAAGACTGTGCAAGAGATAAGTACTGATTATCCAGAAGTGGAGGTTGAATATCTCTTTGTTGACAATGCTGCTATGCAGCTGATCATCAGGCCAAATCAATTTGATGTTATGTTGACAGAGAATATGTTCGGAGATATTCTGACAGATGAAGCTAGTGTGCTTCCGGGCTCTATCGGTTTACAGCCATCTGCCTCCGTGGGTGTTAAAACAGCCATCTTTGAGCCTATTCATGGATCATATCCCCAGGCTACTGGAAAAAATATCGCCAATCCTTTTGGGATGATACTCTCAGTCGCCATGATGCTGGATTACCAGTTTGGTCTGAAAAATGAGGCTGCATTGATTCAAAAAGCGGTTGATCAAGCTCTCAAAGAGGGTATCGGAACCCCTGACTTATTTCCCGAAAATCAGCAGGGAACCGACGAGGTTGCCAGTTGGATTCTCAAGTATATTCATCAGCCAAATTAACTGAATTCTTTTTCGTATTTTCGGTATCTAATCTGATCCGAATACGATGCTTCTTAAAAGGATAATACCAGCCTTGCTGATACTGGTCTTTTTATCGTCATGTAATGCTGATTTGCAAATTGCTTCCAATGGTCAAAGTGATTTCAGAATTGTTATTCCTGCTAAAGCCATCAAATCAGAGCTGAAAGCGGCCTCATATCTGCAGCGTTATGTTGAAAAAATCAATGGGGCAAGAATCCCGATAGTCAGAGATCGGGAAGAATCCATTGGTCAAGAGATCTCGATTGGGAACACGAATCGAATTACCCAGGAGATTTTAGTCCGTGTGCCGGATCTGGAAGAGGATGGATTCTCTGTTCAAGCTAAGGGTGAGAATATCTTCTTTTTAGGTGGATCGCAAAAAGGAGTAATATATGGTGTAAGCAGTTTTCTTGAAAAATACTTATCTGTTCAGATTCTTTCTTCTGAGGTGGAAGTCTGGAAAACCAAAAAGAGGATAAAAATCCCCAATGATCTTAACTGGACAGTAATCCCTCCCATTCATTTCAGAACTACCCATTATAGGGATACCTGGGACCCCTTTTTTGCAGACTGGCACAAGCTGCATCATTTAGCAAATGGGGGACACCCGGATTGGGGATATTGGTGCCATAGTTTTGATCAATTAGTTCCACCATCGGAATACTATGAGTCACATCCTGAGTATTATGCAGAAATCAATGGAAACCGGGTGGCTGCCCAGTTATGTCTCACCAATCCTGATGTGCTGAAGATTACCGTGCAGAACCTACGCAAAGCTATTGAAAAGAAGCCTGATGTTCACTACTGGTCTGTGAGCCAAAATGATAATGTTAGTTATTGTCAATGTGAGAATTGCCAGAAAATCGATGAGGCAGAAGAATCCCCGATAGGTTCACTTCTCAGCTTTATCAATGCTGTCGCAGATAGTTTTCCTGACCGCGTAATATCTACTCTGGCCTATCAGTATAGCCGAAAACCACCGATTACATTAGTGCCACGTGAGAACGTAAATATCATGCTTTGCACTATCGAACTTGATCGGTCTGAATCAATTTCAACCGGAGCAGGAGCAGCCTCTTTCAGGGAGGATTTGGAAGGATGGGGGAGAATAACGGATGATATTCTGCTTTGGGATTATGTAATACAGTTTGAAAACCTGGTGTCGCCTTTTCCAAATCTTCATGTACTGCAGCCCAATCTTCAGTATTTCGTCGAAAATAGTGCCAATAAACACTTTCAACAAGGAAATCGTGAAGTGGGTGGAGAATTTGCAGAGTTGAGGGGGTATCTGATATCTAAGCTCCTTTGGAACCCAAATGCAGATATGGATTCTTTGATGGATGGATTTCTTAAAGGCTATTATGGAAAAGCGGCCAGATATATTCGAAGATATATTGATGTGATGCATAATGAGCTGATTAACTCAGGAGATGAATTAGGGATTTTTGGACATCCTTTTCAGGCAATAGAATCTTATTTGTCGCCGGCAAAGATCAGGCAATACACTAAATTGTTTGACAAGGCTGAACAAGCTGTGAGGAAATCTCCGGAGTATCTTGAGAGGGTTCAGATAGCCCGAATGCCATTGCAATATGCCCGCATAGAAATTGCTACGCGTATGGGTACAGCTGAGGGAGGAATGTATATCCGGGATAATAAGGGACAATGGATTGTAGATCCTCAATATCCAGAGTTGGCAGATACCCTTGTGGCTCGTGCAAACAGGCAGGGAGTAACCCGCTTTAAGGAATGGCACACCACACCGGATGAGTACCTGAAAAGCTTGAAAAAGTCGTGGGATGTTGATATGCATGAACACCTGGCAATGGATATGGAAGTGCTACTTCTCAGTCAGGTATCTTCAAAATATGCTGCAGGAAATGCAGACTTGCTGACAGATGGATTGCGCGGACCCTTACTAACCTTTGCTTATAACTGGCTTGGGTTCGAGGGAAATGAATTTGAAGCAAATCTTGACTTTGGCAAGAAAATAGAATTTACCTATCTGAGTACCAGTTGGCTTCAGGATGTCAGGAGCTGGGTTTTTCTTCCTGAATCAGTGAGCTATTTTGGATCAGAGGATGGACAAAACTGGACACTGATTGGTGATGTAACTCCTCAAATCGATAACCGGGCTTCTGGAGTTCACGTTCATGATTTTACTCTTGAGCTGGCTCAGACTCAAATAGTCAGGTACATTAAAATAAAATCAACAAGTTTAATTAGCTGCCCTAAGTGGCATCCGGGAGCTGGAGGACCGGCCTGGATCTTTACCGATGAAATTATTGTGAAATAAATATAACACCCATGAAAAAATCAGTTCTGTTTATCCTGTTAATATCCCTCCTTTGGGGATGTGGTTCAAAGTACGAATCTAATAGTTACATCCAAATTAATCCGGAGGATACTCCTGCAGAGGTTATCCTGAAAGCAGCCCATGTGGTTCCTTCTCCCAGGCAATTAGTATGGCAAGACCTTGAGTTTACAGCTTTTTGCCATTTTGGGATCAATACTTTTACCAATAGGGAATGGGGAGATGGAAAGGAAGATCCAACCTGGTTTAATCCAACAGAATTTGATGCCCGACAGTGGGTGTCAGCTTTTAAGGAGGCAGGATTGAAAATGGTTATTGTTACGGCAAAGCATCACGATGGTTTTTGTTTGTGGCCTTCAGCCTATACAGATCATTCAGTAAAGAGTTCTCCATGGATGGATGGAAATGGTGATGTTGTTGGAGCAGTGAAAGAGGCCTGTGAAGAGATGGGTCTTAAATTCGGTGTTTATTTGTCACCATGGGACAGAAATCAGCAGGTTTACGGTAGTGATGAGTACAATACATATTTTGTAAACCAGCTGACTGAATTGCTTAGCAATTATGGTGTCATAGATGAAGTATGGTTCGATGGAGCATGCGGTGAAGGACCAAATGGTAAGAGACAGGTTTATGATTGGATGCGATACTATGAAAAAATCAGGGAGCTACAGCCTGAGGCAACAATTGCAATCATGGGCCCGGATGTTCGTTGGGTAGGAACAGAATCGGGATATGGAAGAGTAATGGAGTGGTCAGTGGTACCATACAATTCTATGGATACCGATGAAACTGCCGACAATTCCCAACAGGCACCTACTGATGGCGTATTTATTCCGATGGGTGATAAGATGGCAAAAGACCTTGGAAGCAGGAATAAAATACGCAATGCTGAAGCTCTCGTCTGGTATCCATCTGAAGTGGATGTTTCTATTCGTCCGGGATGGTTCTACCATGAATCTCAGGATGATCAGGTCAAAACTCCCGAAAAGTTACTTGATATATGGTTTAGCTCAGTGGGGCGTAATTCATTGTTATTGTTGAATATACCTCCGGATAAAAGAGGACTGATTCATGAGAATGATGTGAAGGCTTTAAAAGAACTTGCCAGTATCAGAGAAACAATTTTTGGAAACAATCTGGCTGAGGGAGCATCAGTAAAAGCAACTTCAAAGGCTTTTGGAAAATCTCCTGCCAATGTTTTGATTCCCGGCCGGGAGAAATCCTGGATGGCAAAAAAAGGAGCCGATGAAGCTGATCTGGAATTTGATCTGGGTGAGGAAAAGACTTTTGATTGCATAACTATTTCTGAGAATATTGAACTTGGTCAGCGTGTTGAGCAGTTCTCACTTGAGATATGGAAGGGTGATCGTTGGAGAGAAATTACCCGTAGCACCACTATTGGGAACAAAAGAATACTAAGGTTCTCACCAAGAACAGCACAAAAAGTCAGATTGAGAATACTCCAGGCCCGTTATACTCCGGCGATTTCATTCTTTGCATTGCATAAACGTCCACCACAACTGGAAATAATTCCTGCAGGCGGAGCTTTTATGGAAGAGATGGCTGTTGAATTGAAGTCTGATCTGGATGATCACGAAATCTATTATACACTAGACGGATCTGAACCGGATAAAGGCTCTCTGAAGTACTCAGCACCTGTAAAAGTTTCTGAATCTACACAGATCAGGGCTATTGCTTATGACGCAAGAGGGGCCTCAAGTTTCATACGGACAGGCAACTACACGAAAGCTACGTTTTCAATTACCTACAAATATCCTCCAAGTCCAAAATACAAAGGAAATTCTCAGATTGTTCTGATGGACGGATTAAGCGGATCGTCTGAT
>JAYEFL010000114.1:0-3662 GCA_034658635.1 Bacteroidota bacterium
GCCGTTTCTTATGATAATAGAATATGGATTTTTGGAGGATATAATCCTGGATTGGTGAAGGGTGACACTTATTTGGAAGATGTTTGGTCTTCTGCAGATGGAGTGAAATGGGATTTACTATCTTGGTATTGTGGCTAAACCAACGGAATGGCTCGTGCTTAGATTCATGAAACACCACATATGCACACATCTGGGCGATGAATTCTCTAGAGGTACTGTTAAATCTCCTGTCGACTATGACCCAAATGTGACTCAGTTGCCAGTAAGAGATGATTTTATTTTGTCAGCAGCTGTGAAACCGCTATATTTTTTGAATAAGGCCAGTTTGAACATTTTGCAGATATATGGTGATTTTGGATTCTTTCTTCCGGGTGTAGACTTCATGGGACGCAGACAGAATAAACCAAACAGAACAGCATATTTGAGTTATCAGGGTGGTGTTGAACTTGAATATTATTTCCCAAATGAATTTATTGGAGGTGTCTTTAGTGCAGTTAATGTTAGCGCATATCAACTCAATGCCTTTTCACCAAATATTTCAGTTAGTGGTGGATATATCTTTCCTCAGAAGAAATATTCACAGCGTTTAAGGGTTGGAGTCAATTACTACAATGGCAGGAGCCTTAGTAATCAGTTCTATAATCGCAAGGAGAAGTTTCTTGCCTTTTATGTTGCTGTGGATTTTTGAATTTGGAATTCAGGGATACTGAGTTTGGGATACAGGATATTTTGACCATGTTCCCAGTTTCCTCCCTTGCCCATTTGAGTATAACTTATAGCTTCATCGTCATCGTCATGATTATTATGTCGCAAAGATTTTTTTTCTGAACGATAATAATTAATATTTTTACGCCCGTTATGCAGTATATTGCATAACGAGAAAATATTCCCATATTATCAATTCGAAAAAAGTTATCAATCTGAAGATTATAGTCCTTTAATTTATAATAACGAGAACTTCATTATGAAAAAAGTAAGCATTTTGTTACCACTATTCCTTATCCTGCTTTATTGTTCTTCATGCGATAGCAAGGTGCTGGAAAGTAATTCAATCAATCAATCCAACACTTTTGCCATAGAACAAGGAGATACTATTGACGCAACAAATAATTTTTATGATAACGCAGATACATATGTTCTCAAAACTTGTGAACTGGAAATTTTGGGAGAGATAACTAATGCCGGAAAAGTAGATTTTTCTGAATTGCCTTTGCGTAGTATTATTGTTAAAGAAACATTGCTTGAAGGAGACAGGGATGCCTTTATTGGAGCTTTCAGATATGATGGGTATTCTCTGTATGATATTTTGGATAAGCGACATTTGAATAAAAAGAACGCTGATGCATTCAAACCAATAATCGATTTATTCGTTGAGATAGAGAATGATATGGGCGAAAAAGTGGTAGTTAGCTGGGGCGAGATATTTTATCCAAATCATTTACATGAGATTATCATCGCAACAAAAGTAATGAGGATAGTTCCGTCGAAAACAAATGATCTATGGGAACTGCCAGTTGATTATAAAGTAGTTTTTACAGCAGATCTTATTACAGAAAGGAATATTAGCAAGCCAACAAAAATCACAGTTAAGTCATATGAGAAAGACTTAGTTGTAGAAATGGGAAAGGATCCTCTTTTTTCACCCAAAGTTGATATTCTTATCGAAAATATGATCACTGAAACATTATTCAAAAACCCTGAAACTATTCCGGAGCAGAGTCTTCATACAATTTTTTATGGAAGAGGAAGAGGCATTCATAGCACGCAACCATTTACCGGTGTCAGCTTGAAAACCTATTTCATAGATAAAGTTGATATGACCAGGAAAGCATTAAGGGAAGGAATTTTTGTTATTTCTGCTGATGATGGATACAGAAGTGTATTCACTTATAGCGAAGTTTGTAACAGAAATGATCAGGCTGAAATATTATTGATTTACAAGCCTGAACTGACTCATGAAGGAGTGTTTACAGTATTTCCAAGCTGTGATTTCTTTTCAGACAGGGCCGTCCACGGAATTACTGAAATATCCTATTCTGAGAGCCAAAAATGATGAAGATGAACTTGATCAGTAAAACGATTATTTACACAATAATCTCTCTTGTTATTTGCTCTTGTAAGGTAGGCGAAAAAAGTAGTGAGGAGTTAATAATTTTCCATGCTGGTAGTTTATCTGTACCATTCAGAGAGGTATCCGAAAGTTTTCGTAAAGAGAACCCGGATATTAAGGTTGTTTTGGAAGCGGCAGGAAGCAGGCAATGTGCGAGAAAGATTATTGACCTGAACAGGGAGTGTGATGTTATGGCATCTGCTGATTTTCAGGTGATCAATAATTTACTAATACCTGAGTTTGCCGATTGGAATATTAAATTTGCAGGTAACGAAATGGCGATAGTCTATCACGAGAAATCGCGTCGTAGTGCAGACATAAACCATGATAATTGGTACGAGGTTTTATTGGATGAGAATGTTATTTTTGGGCGTTCAAATCCTGACTTTGATCCATGCGGATATCGTACTATTTTGCTTACACAATTGGCAGAGAAATTCTATGGAAAGCCTGGGCTGGCTGAGCAATTGGCACAAAAAGATCTAAGTTATA
The DNA here is from genome assembly GCA_034658635.1 of Bacteroidota bacterium. GTDB lineage: Bacteria > Bacteroidota > Bacteroidia > Bacteroidales > UBA12481 > JABHCC01. The sequence goes on from JAYEFL010000114.1 coordinate 2,603, forward strand.
TTCGTCCAAAAGAAGTTGATCTGATAGCTTTGCTTGAAACAGATGCTATTGATTATATTTTTTTATATCGCTCTGTTGCAGAGCAACATAAACTGAAGTATCTGCTTTTGCCGGATAGTATAAACCTGAGAGATCCGGGTTTAGCCAATTATTATTCTTCAGCAAGCATTGAAATATCAGGAAAGAAGCCGGGAGAGACCATCTGTAAAACAGGGGAGGCAATGGTCTATGGTGTAACGATAGTTAAGGATGCGCCAAATAGAGATGCTGCGATAAAGTTTGTGAGCTTTTTATTGTCTTCTGAAAAAGGGATGGCAATAATGGAAAGAAACGGACAACAAGCATTGGTGCCATCGTCTTCCAACACTTATTTTAAAATACCAAATAAGCTTAAACAGTTTGCTATAAAGTAAATATTTTGCTGTTAGGATGCAGAACCAATGAGAAGCAATTACAATATATTAAACCTGATTTTCATTTTACTTGGTGGCTTAGTGTTGCTGTTTATTGTTGCACCGCTTTTGGGGATGTTCATTAACACTTCCTCGGCAGAAATAATTGAAACAACAAAAGATGCTGAAGTTCAAAAGAGTATTTGGTTGACATTATCAGTGTCATTTGTTTCTACAGTTGTGTTTGCGATTGCAGCAATACCTTTGTCATACTTACTCGCAAGAAAGGACTTTCCGGGGAAAAGGCTTGTGCTCGGAATAATAGATTTGCCTGTTGTTATTCCGCATTCTGCTGCAGGAATAGCTATATTAGGTTTTATTTCAAGAGATTCTGTAATTGGTAAGATTGCAGCAAATCTTGGGTTGACCCTTGTAGGTAATCCGGCAGGAATCGCAGTAGCTATGGCTTTTGTGAGTATTCCATTTTTGCTAAATGCAGCTCGTGATGGTTTTGCTGCAGTTCCCGAACGATTAGAAAAAGCCGCACCAAATTCACTCATCCCTCGGGCAAACATCAAAATCAAACCCGAAACGATACTTCTGGCTGCCATGGGCAATGAAATCATGAAGAATACCCTTGCTGGAGATGCCCCAAGATTTAGCGCGGC
>JAYEFL010000115.1:0-3600 GCA_034658635.1 Bacteroidota bacterium
AAACCATCGTCACCAAGCCTGGTGGTAAACTCTTGGGAGCTTTAGCTGATGAGGGGATCTTTATCCCTTCAGCTTGTGGTGGTGGTGGTACCTGCGGTCAGTGTCATGTTCATGTCTTTGACGGTGGAGGTGATATCCTGCCGACCGAAACCGGTTTCATCACTAAACGTCAGGCACGGGAAGGTCTTCGCCTGGGTTGTCAGGTTGGGGTCAAACAGGATATGAAGCTGGGTATTCCGGCCGAGATCTTCGATATCAAAAAATGGGAATGCACAGTCAGATCCAATGATGGCAAGGCGACCTTTATCAAAGAGCTTATTGTTGATCTCCCTGAAGGTGAGGATTGTGATTTCAGGGCAGGTGGTTATATCCAAATCGAAGCCCCGGCACATGAGATTTCTTACTCTGAATTTGATATTGAAGATGAATACAAGGCAGATTGGGATAACTTCGACCTGTGGCGCTTTAAGTCGATCGTTAAAGAACCGATTATGCGTGCTTATTCGATGGCCAGTTATCCTTTAGAAAAAGGGATGATCATGCTGAATGTTCGGGTTTGTCCACCACCTCCAAATGTACCCGATGCACCTCCCGGACAAATGTCATCGTTTATTTATAATCTCAAACCTGGCGATAAAGTTACAATTTCCGGTCCTTACGGTGAATTCTTTGCCCGTGAGACCGATAACGAAATGGTCTTCATCGGTGGTGGTGCCGGTATGGCTCCGATGCGTTCCCATATTCTCGACCAACTGTTGCGGCTGAATTCAACCCGCAAAATGACTTACTGGTATGGAGCACGTAGCCTTAAAGAGATGTTCTATGTTGATGAGTTGAATGAGCTGCAAGAGAATCATCCGAACTTTAAATGGTATTGCGCCCTGTCAGATCCGGTGCCTGAAGATAACTGGACCGGCCCGGTTGGCTTTATTCATGACGTTCTTTATGAACTTTACATCAAAGACCATGAGGCTCCAGAGGATTGCGAGTACTACATGTGTGGTCCGCCACTGATGGCTAACGCTGTTACCAATATGCTGCTTGATCAAGGTGTAGAGCGTGAAAACATCATGTTTGACGATTTTGGTCCCTGATTAAGGTCTGAGGTGGAAAATAGTAATTCACTGTTTTTATGTTAATATATAATCTATAGAGCTTTGATTGATGCTTTCACAAATTTCGTCCTATAAGGCTTGGTGGTTTTTCAGGGGCGAAGGCATACATAGAGTATGTCGAGGTTCTGAAAAAACACCGTAACGCCGTAGGGCGGACTTTTTGCGACGCGATCTTGATTGATAAAGGAGAAACCCGATGCCATATGGACAAGCAAAAGGGATTATAGATGCGGCTGAAGCGTTTCATCAGCGGGCAAGTGTATTCTATCAGGAGTTGAAAGATAAAGCAGCAGGTGCCCGGGTTAAAATGTTACTTGACTATATGTTTCGTCATGAAGCGCACCTGAAGAGGGCTTTAGCTGATTTCAAAGATGAAAGCAAGTCAAAAGTTCTAGATGAATGGCGCCAGTATGAGCAGGAACAATGTTTGTTGCAGTCATTTGATGTTGGTCAATTTTCAGAGAATATGACAGTGGAAGAAGTTTTGAAAATTGGTTTCAACCTTGACAGCTGCCTCATCGCATCATACAAAGGGATGGCAGCGACGGGGGCCTCCTCTGAGTGTCGTGAGATTTTTGAGAATTTGCTGCTGATGGAAGAACAGGAAAAACATAAGTTAGCCCGGATTGCACTTGAAATTGACGAAATGTAAGTTGGCTCTGACAGTAGAAATTGAAAAGCCGCATCGATGGATGCGGCTTTTTTTTGGAGAATAAATGAAGCGGTGCTCCCTGATTGTCATTGTTTTATTGATAACAGTTGCAGGTGTAGTTTACCTGAACCAACATAAAACGGCCAATAACCAACTTCTGACCATTAGCGGAACCACCATGGGCACCAGCTATCATATCAAGCTGGTACCAGCTGCTCCACAAAACATTAATCTTTCCTCCCTTAAAGAGCAGATTAGTTCGCGCCTTGATGACATTGACCATAAGATGTCAACCTATAAAAAAGATTCAGAAGTTTCGCTCTTTAATCGGCATTCGAGTGATAGCTGGATGCCAATTTCAGCTGAAACTATGTCGGTTATAAGTACTGCACAGGAGATTAGCCATCTGAGTTCTGGAGCTTTCGATATCACTATTGGAAAATTGGTCAATCTGTGGGGATTTGGCCCAACCATCAATCTAGATGCAATTCCTGAGGCAAATGCTATCCAAACCTTGCTGTCAAAGTCAGGATATCATAAACTGGAGTTACGCAAGACACCTCCGGCGGTACGCAAAAAGGGTAGTGCAATTTCCATTGACCTGTCGGCTATTGCCAAGGGGTACGCTGTTGATGTAATCGCTAAATTATTGATGGAAAATCAGATCAATAACTTTTTAGTGGAGATTGGTGGTGAAATTATTACCCACGGGCAAAAGCAGTTGCAGCAACCTTGGGTTATCGGTATTGAACGCCCGATAGCAGAACAACGTAGCATCAGAAAACGGTTACATCTTACAGATGTTGCTATGGCGACTTCAGGGGATTATCGTAACTATTTTGAAGAGCAGGGGGTGCGTTATTCGCACACGATTGACCCTGCAACCGGCTATCCGATAAAACATCAATTGGCTTCTGTGACGGTTATCGGTCAAACCTGTATGCGTGCTGATGCTTTGGCTACTGCCATTATGGTCATGGGTCCGAACAAAGGGTTTGAATTTGCCGAACAAGAGCAGCTTGCGATTTTTATGTTGGTAAAGCAGGGTGACCAGTTTATTGAAAAACAGAGTTCAGCCTTTAAACCCTATCTCAAACCAGAAGAGGATTAGTTATGGAAATGCTTATTCCCGCTTTAATTATCTTCCTGCTTGCCTTTACCGGGTTGTCAATCGGTATCATCTGTGGCCGTAAAGGGATCTCTGGAAGTTGCAGCAGCAATGAAACAAAACTCCTCGACATTCAATGTTTCTGCGGTCAGGACAACAATTGTGCTATTGAGGACAGTAGCAATAATGTTTTTGTTACGGCTGTTTGCGCCAATGGTGATATGGAAAAATGTCGTGAAATCCAGGCTGAGTTTGAAAAAAAGACCGGAAAATAATTTTTGATGCTTTCGCAAAAATCATGGGATGGCTAAGCAAAAATTTAGTTCTACAAGGCCTGGTGGTTTTTCATTGGCGAAGGCATACATAGTGTATGTCGAGATCCTGAACAAACACCCTAACGCCGTAGGGCGGCCTTTTTGCGACGCCATCAATTTTGTCTGTCTGACCTGGTTGTGGAGAGGTTAATCTAATCGTTGACAAAATCACCACAATATTGATTCCGTGGGTTTAACTGGTGAGCTCTCTTTATCTACATATTCCTTTCTGTTTCAGTAAATGTCCTTATTGTGATTTTTTTTCCCAGGTTGGTTCTCAGCCGCAAATTGATGAGTATGTTGAACTGCTCTGTCTTAATATCAAAATACTGAAACAAACTAGACCAACAACAACCCCGCTCGAAACAATTTTTTTTGGTGGTGGGACACCGTCACTTCTCTCGATAAAGC
>JAYEFL010000116.1:0-3593 GCA_034658635.1 Bacteroidota bacterium
GTTTTGCGCCCCTTTTGAATTGCAGGGTTACGTCTTCCCCATTCTCACGTAGAACTTGATCGCCAGTGATCTCTGCAGGTGGTCTGGGTGTGGGGAGTCCGCCTTCGACTTCAGGGCAGACAGGGATAAGCCTAAGATCTTTGAGAAGATTCAATAATTCTGAATTCTTTTTACCCTGTCCATCGTAGCGACATGGTTCACCAAGGAGACATGCAGAAATTATGATAGCCTCTGACATGTTGTTATCCTTCTGTCAATTGATATCTGTATAGATTTGAAGTAGCATCACAGACAATATAGATAATTTCCTGGACAGAGTCATACGCCACTCCCTCAGCCTGTTCGATCTCAAAGCGATACTCTGCTATCACCCCTGTGCTCCAGGACCATTCATACAAACTCTGGTCTTGGTCGCTAATTAAAAAATATTCGTCGGTTTGTCTCCCCTGACAAATACCTGAAAGATCGGTGGCGAAATCGACTGCGTGCACGGCGATACTGGTACCCGTTGAATCAAGGTGAATGATATGAACCGGTGATTTTTCATTTATGACCATGAAATCAGCATTGGACCAGGTTCGAGTCAAACCTTCAAAACCACTATTCGAAATTGCAACGTCGTAATTACTGGTCAATCGCTCAAGCTCCTCACCATCCTTGGTCAGGCGAATCAGCTCACCAAGACCCTCTTCCACAACCCAGAGATATTGTCCGCCTTCTTCCACATATACGCCTTCCAGGTCATTCCCCTGAAAACTCAATATCCGGGATGTTAACCCGGCGGTTGATAGCTGGTAAACCCGATTGTTCGGTGGATCGTTGACACAATACAAAAAACCATCAGACCCGTCGAATGACAAGCCTGATGGTTCTGGAATATCGAGTTGGATAACCTCGATCAGAGTAAGCGTCTCTGCATTTTCTGCCGGTAAGCTATCCTGCAGATCGCAGGCAGCGATGATCAAGATCAGCGCAAATACAAAGACTCTCACTCGTTACTCAACTATTCGTTTGTTGCACCCGGTGTTGGGGTTGTAAAGAAGTCCCAAGTGTCACCACCGTCAGTAGTACGCCCCATGGAGACGTCAGTATCCTGAACTTCAAAAGTATAACTGTCCAGAATGGTCATATCGGTGTTGAACATTACCACTGCTTCACCATCAGCAGATAATTTTGCATGGACATGAAGAACACCTTGTTCTGCTTCTTTATCAAACCATAGCACAAGATATCCACCAGCTGCGATTGTTGTGGTCGTAGCATCTGTTGTTGGTATCATATGAGGTTCTGCATCTTCAAGATCATCACTAAAATACATTCCACCAATATCAATGGCTTCTGCTGATCCGTTGTAAAGTTCAACCCAATCATCAAAATCACCATTTTCATCAGTTAAATCTGTATCATTTGAGGCCAGAAACTCATTGATGACCAAAGTACCCGTCAGGACATCATCCCCAGGTCCGGTTGTATCGTCTGTATCACAGGCGATAAAGGCTATGCTCACCAGAGCTACAAGTAAAAAAGTTAACCATTTCATCTTTTTCTCCTTTTATTGTGTTAACATTTAAAATGTGACCAATGTACGGAATTGTACATAGGAAAAATCATAATCCCCAACGGCAGAAGCCACTGAGTTATCTACCATGGTATAATTAAGCATAAAACGGACATTGGGGTTGGTGTACCAGTTTAACCCAGCCGTATAGTTGTTGGCCTTGCCGCCGTAGATCTCAGCAACGGGATCAGAAAGATTCAGGTTGCTAAACCGCAGCGCCAATTCCCAGGCACCATATTTTTGGTTATTCGGTACCAGAGCGCCAAACTCTCCCTCATCATTTTTCCAGGGTTTTTTCTCGCCTGTGATGATCCAACTCAAAAGAGCATACCCTCCCGAGAATGTCGCATCGGTGTAGCCTGTTTCACGAGACAGATCAGTCTGAGCATATTCACCCTGCAGAATAATATTATTTAACTGGAATGCACCCTCTAGTCCGGCCTGTTGAATCATTTCTACATAACGGATATTATCGGTATCCAGAGTTTCCATATCGCCCATTTTTGTTTCTGGTTCAGCGTTGAAATCAATGATACCACGTTCATCGTTAGGAGCATAGCGTGACAGCGCACCCCCGAAATGCAATTGAGCATTTTGACCAAATTGGGGACCGTAGGCAGCCCGTAGGGCAAATCCATTACCGGTTTCGTCAGATACCTGATTTTTGTCATCATCCATGCCCTGGGCGAATAAAACAGTGGTAGCATACCAGTTTGAGCCCCACAGTGAATAACCCACTGAAGTGCGGCGTCCCATTTTGAATGCCAGGCTTATGTATGACCGTTCCATAAAGGTTAGCAATCGTGAACTGGTAAGGGTCTCAAGGCCAAATGGAACCTTGTAGTGACCCATTTTGAACATTGAGTTTTCCCAGTTATAGGCTAGCCACATATCTTTGATCTCAACTTCGTATTCAGCAATATCCATATCCCATTCAGCCTGCCAATTGCCCCAGAAGTTGGCTTTGGATGCAAACCGGGCTTTTCGGAGATGTGTTCCACTGCTAAACAATTCATCAGTGTCATTGAAAAACATGGCAGCATCCATGTACATTCGAATATCAAATTGCATTTTGAAGTTATCATCCTCTGAGCGAAACACGAATTTTCCATCCGATTGCCAACCACTCGAGTCTGGTGATAGTGTTGATTGTCCAAATCCAGCTACACCTATTGATACTATCAAAATAGTGACCAGAATCTGTTTCATTATACTCCTCCTTTTACTGTGGTAAGTTGATACTTATACAACATTCTAACATAATGGGCAGTTACAATTAATCATCTCCCAGCCCTAGTCTTGTTCAATTTCATTTAAATCCAGAATTATTTTGGCAATTTCACCGGTATATATATTGATCCGTTTTAACAGTTCCAATAACTCGGTGTGAATCTCATGGGTTTTCAAGGTCTCCTGCCGGGCGGCATGCATTCTTTGAAGATGGGACACACGGTACTCTTCCTCAAGATTCTGATATTTCTCCTGCTTGTTCATGACCTTCCTGGCCCGTTTGGGATCCAACTCGGAAAAGGTCTTTTGCAATCTGCCGATCTGTTTAACCACTTTCAAATGGTAACGAAGCAATTCTTCCTTGCCTTCCTCAGAAAAATCCAGATACAAAGCGCGTTTTTTGGCAACCAGGGGCATCACATTATGTTCAATAACATCCCCAATGCTTTCCAGTTGGCTGGAGATAGTGATCATGCTAAAGACTTCAGTTACCTGTGAGTCTGATAGCTGTTGCTGTCCGATCTGAAGGAGGTAATTTTTAACTTTAAACTCGAGAAAATCAACCTTCTTCTCCCGCATCTCGATCCCCTCCATGAGAGTTAACTGCGGATGGATACGGTCCATCCCTGGATCATCCTCAACAAAGGGTTTGATAAATGCTTCCAGCATGCGTTTGGTAATCTTCGCCATCCGGTTGATCTCAGCTCGTGCCAAATCAAGTGCTAACGCAGGGGTTTCGATAGCTGAATCATCTAAATGCCAGGTTGCAATAGTGAGATCTTTCTCATCTTCAACATCTGGATAA
>JAYEFL010000117.1:0-3586 GCA_034658635.1 Bacteroidota bacterium
TGGAGGATCACCTGTGGTTGGATCTGTAAAAGGCAATGCCATATAGGTACATCCTAAGAATTTTCCATTCGGATTTCCCTGGAAAGGCAGGGCATCCGGTGGAATCAAAAGAGTGTTACTCAATTGTGCTATTCCAAGCCTGTCGTCGGGCAAAGCTTCTGTATCATAGAAAAATGACCACCCAGGTGAACCAATTTCATAATCATAGCACTGCGGTGTGGAATTCATACTGAATTTAGGAGGTCCATACCGGAAACGATTGCGGGCCCAGTACCCAAGTCCTCCTTCAATGGTTTGAAAAACGCTACCCCAAGTTGGGCCACGTTCAGGCCAATTATCCCTTGCATAGGTGCCAATAGGGGCCAAAGGTTTATCCGTATTGTCAGAATTATTTGGGGTCATCCATGCAGAAGCCAGACCGATTTGGAATCGTTCTATCGGCTTGTCAATCAGGGGCCACACAGCAGAATAAAAACCCATACCATAACTGAAATCACCTCGATCTGTAGGTCGGGTTGCACTATAGCCAATGTAGCCATGCAGGCCACGATAGTGTTGCTTTACAACACCAACTTTCTCTTCATTTGTCTTATCATCCTGTGCAAATCCCATTCCGGGTGAAAGAATCACAAACAAAAAAAGAACAGGTAAAACTTTTCGAAACATCATTTTATTTTTTAAATTCACATTGGACGACCACGTGGGGTCGTCCCTACGTAATTATTTTACACCCTGACTAGTGACAATAGGGACATATCCAATTTCCATCCCTTTGGGTGGTGTGACAATCAAAGCGGGGTCAATTTCTGCTAATTCACCAAACATCGGAGGTGGTAGGTATTCCTTTTCTTTTGTCCAGTTTTCATGAAGCAATTCGACTCTTCTCTGCATTTCTTCCCTTTCTGCTTTCGTCATATCAGCATTGAGAAGAGCGGGTTGATCGGCAAAGCGATACCAGTAATACGTTATTATACTGCCATCTCCAAGTTTCTTCTTGAATGGACCAGCTGCCGGTCCCGGAATCTTCCAGCAACTCTCCTCATCTTCAGGGGTCACGTAGGCAACAGGGGTTCTGGGAACTTTGTTTTTAAAGTCAACCTTTTGCAATCTGGTTTCCGCTGGTACTTCTTCTGGAGCAACTGCTATCCACTTACCAATTTCATCATCAGCATCCTCTTTCACGAACTTATAATATTCAGGGAGTGTGATGACTTCTCCATTACCCATTTTCCTCTTCTTGAGCAGATCTCCTTCCCAGCGAACTCTTAGAGTTGCCTTATCGGTCACACTCTCATCCATGTAATCGGTAATATTCATTAACGCCCGTTTATCCTTCGGAGTATGATCTCCATAAAACCGCCAACTTGACCGAACTCCCTTTTGGAATGTTTGCATTGCTGCCTGATCAATATTGATCTTTCCATTGGCAGGCTTACCACCATCAAACCATTCTTCTACTTCATCCCAAAGTGCCTTTTTATTGTAGACCATGAGTCGGTGTAACAGACTGGTATTTCCTTCTTCATCAATGGGGTATTGCGTAGGTGCCATACGAGCATATCGCTGTCCCTTAGAATCCATAGCTTCATAGGAATGAACGTGTTGAGTTTCCATCTGGAAAGGCTTATTGGCCTGTGAAGGACATTGATCGAGGAAAAATCCTTCCAATTCCGGTCTGTCTGCCGTAACCTCTGTCCAGAAAAATGGAGTAAAAAAAGCCACAGGCCCTTTGAAGGTTGCCGTATTCAGAAAGAGGGTCCAACACTGATTTCCAGTGCTTACATCTTTACCAGCTGTTGTTGATTTGGGCTCTGTCAAAGGTAAAGGTAGATATCCGCTTCCCCAGAGCTCACCGCAGGTTCCTTGTTTTAGATTCAAACCATCAGGTGGCCAGATTACCCATGGACTCAGTTGTGCTACACCATATTTCCCTTTGGGATTGCTCCAGTCTCTGCCTTGTCCGGCACCTGGGCCATTTGCCCAACCCATGAAGTTTAACTGCACACCTCCCATGATAAATTTTGGAGTAGCCGTAGCATATTCTGTATCACGCCACCATCCCAATCCGCCTTCAACATCGGTATACAATTTTTCAACTGGCTTTGGTGTATCATAGTGGGGATGCATCCAGGTTCCGAACAATCCTGATTGAAACTCCCTACCTGGGTAGTCTTTCAACAAAGGATAGGCATTCACGTACATGGAGTACCCGGCATCGTAAGATTGATCTACCTTTTCTCTTTTTGAGATCAGGTAGCCTCCAGCATGGCCTTTTTTCAATGTTGTATTTGAAGTGTCTTGTGCATTTATTGGATAAACCAGTACAATTAGAAAAACTCCAAGTATTGCTATCAGTCTCATTTTTTGTGTATTAATCTTCAGCTTTGTCATTGTCTTAATCTTCATATAATCACAGTTATTTTTTTTAATCAAATGCTTCTTTGCTCATGTAATCAAGCACACTTCCTGTCCATCCTTCACTTGAGGTTGATACATGTGATCCTGTACATGTATAGCCAACTCGTTTCACATTTTTGTGTCGCTCTTGATCAATATTCACTTTGTCATTGCTGCACGCCATGAAAAAAAGGAATACTAAACAAACTGACAAGACTCTTTTCATTAGAGTGTGTTTTATTATTTTTTATACTGACGAACAATTTTGAATACAAAAGCATGTTCGCATGGTTTGGTATCGGGAGGAGAAATTTTCAGACCTTCTCCTTTAACTAATTCCCATTCAAGCTCTTTCCCATCTCCTAGCATAGTAACGGAAGCAATCTCTTCGGGATAAATATGAAAACCTGCATCATTTGCTGGTACTAGACTGCTGATTATCACATCTTCCTCAGGCCATGCGAGAACTGTGGCATAAAGAATGTTGCCTTTTACTGAATATCTAATGTCCTTATTAGTATATACGACATCGGATTCATTGAATCCTGCATTACCTCTGTTTAATTCTACACTTGTAGGTCCCTCTCCATATTTGACCCAGGAAGATGTACCATATATGGATTCGCCATTAACTTCTAGCCATTTACCCACACCAAGCAGTCCTTTTTTAGCGCCTTCTGGAATAGTTCCATCCCATTTAGGTCCAATATTCATCAGGAGATAACCATTTTTACTGACCCTGTCAATCAGATTGTCAACCAGGCGATCAACCGATTTATACTGTAATCCATCGATATAACCCCATGCACCCTGATCATCAATTGAAGTGTCTGTAATCCAGTCGTAATGCGTTAGTTCTGGCTCCTGGCCAAGTTCATGATCCAATAAAGCAACACCTGGAGGTAGGTCGTGGCCTTTGTATGAAATAACAACATCTTTGCCTCTCTCTATTGCCTTATTATAATAGTAAGCCACATAGTTTTTAACATAATCCTCGCGTATTCTGTCAAGTGCAAAATCGAACCACATAAAATCCGGATCGTATTTATCTACGACTTCAATTAATTTTCCATACCACTCATCTAGAAATTCCTTGTTTGGCATTTCACCTTTTTCATGAACAGGACCGTATAAACCCGAAAAATCTGGATTGCTGCAGTCTTTTGTTTTATCCCATGTAGGAAAGAAA
>JAYEFL010000118.1:0-14312 GCA_034658635.1 Bacteroidota bacterium
GCCCCGGTTCTGACAGGACTGAATATTACTCCTCAGCATCATCGACTATATCTGGGTGGAGGTTCGTTTAGCACTGAGATATTTGGTGTCGTTTTGCGTGGAGAAGCTGCTTACTATAATGGTAAGCATTTTCAAACACAAGACCCCGTCGCTGTAGAAGCTTTAGTTGAAAAAGACTACCTTCATTACCTTGTTGGGATGGATTTCAGCATTAAAGACGTGAAATTTAGTACCCAGTTTATTCAGGAAACGATTCTGGATTATGATGAAAATATGCTGAACGAAGAAGTTCAAAACACGATGACATTTTTAGCTCGCTATGATATGTTTCGTGAAACATTACACCTCGATATATTTGCATACATTGGTTTAACAAACGAAGATGCATTGATCAGACCAAAAATCACCTACGATTTTGACGATAGCTTCTCAATCCTGCTAGGCTCAAATATTTTTGTAGGAGACGAGAAGGGGAGGTTTGGGCAGTACAAGGATAATTCGATGGTTTATTTGAAGTTGAAGTATAATTTTTAGGACTCGGTTACTCAGTTACTCAGTTACTCAGTTACTCAGTTACTCAGTTACTCAGTTACTCAGTTAATCAGTTACTCAGTTAGGGCCTTTTTGATTACTTCTATTAGCTTTTGACTATTTTCGATTCCTACTGATAGACGGATCATGCCTGGTTTTGGGTACTTGTTGCCCCAGACTGGCTCTATAGGGAGGAGGATTGTGTCTACTTCGCCTAAGGTGGGGATTAGGGGGATTTGATTTTCCAGTTTGGCAATAAAAGTATTGCAACGATCTCGTTTTTCCTCATCATTATTTCCTTTGATGTCGAAAGTGATCATGCCTCCAAAACCTTTGTCTCTAAACAGGTTTATTGCTTCCTGGTGAGTGGGGTGGTCCTTTAATCCTGGGTAAAGAACCTCCTCAATCATCGGATGGCTTTCAAGAAACCGGGCTATTTCCATTGCGTTACTGCAATGCTGCTGAAATCTTATAGTAAAGGTTTTTAATTGGTCTCCCAATCGGTGGGCATCATCCGGACTCAAAAAATGTCCGGCCCATTTTCGGTATTCTATTGCTTCTTTAAGAAGTTCAGGGTCGTTGCCGCAAATAACCCCGGCAGTTATATCTCCGTGTCCGCTCAGGTATTTGGTGACACTGTGAATCACAAGTGTGGCTCCGTCTTTGAGAGGCTTCCATAAATAAGGTGTTCCGAATGTATTGTCAATGATAACCTTAGCATTATATTTTTTTGCTAACGCCATAATCTTTGGCACATCAGCCACAATCAGCATTGGGTTAGATACTGCCTCAAAATACAAAAATTCAGGTTGAAGGGTTTTTAGCAAATTCTCCAATTCCTCAAGGTCGTACATCCCATTTTTGGCATAGAATTGGTGGATATCCAATCCTCTTCGCTTGATTAAGACACTGTCGATGAAAGAGTTAGTACCCCCATATATCTCATTAAAAAAGAGCCAGGGCCTGGTGTCTTTCCCTTTTTGAAACAACGACACTGCGATATCAATGGCAGCCATGCCGGTTTCCACCAATATGGCCCATTTTGACTCCTCAAGGGCCATGATTTGCTTCTCCACAGCTACAACAGTAGGATTCCTGTACCGTGAATAGATATAGCTCGCGGGCTCATGCGGATGCTTGATTTCTTCTGCAAAGGCTTCCCGTGTAGTTTGTGAATCACCAAGATTAAATCCGGCCTCACGGTGGAGTGGGGTGTGCGATGAGTTTACAGATTGCTTCTTCATTGTGTATTATTCTCCATTAAATCGGTTAACGCCTTGTCAGGACTAATTACTTCGGCTTCGTAGTAAAACTCGCTACGATCAATCAATTCTCCAAATAAAAGAATAATCGGGATAATCCATCCTGCTGAACCCAGAATTGATTTCCACATGATAAAAGAGATGATAAGTGGACTGATTCTTAGCAAGGAGATGATAAGACAACAGGATTGTTTTTGTTTGATATAAATGACCTTACGATATAAGTACAAGCCCAATTTCAGCGTCAGGATGAAGCCAAATAGAAATACTGACTGTGACAAATAGCTGAATACCAGGATTCCTGTCAGGAAGGTCATGGCTGAGTGTATCTTTATTTCTTCTTTTCGCTCAAGAAGTCGATATAAAATATCCATGGAAACCAGAGATAATACTCCGGAGATTAGTGCAATGTGTCCCAGTGCTGGAATCTGAAAAACCAGATAGAGGACCCCTGATCCTATAAATCCTGAGAAAAACAGGATTTCTCTGCTTAGCCATGATCTTCTGATATTCAATATTGAACGCCATGCTCGAAGTTTCTTGCCCAAATGAACTGAACTTAAGAGTATTGTGATGAGGCTAATCGGCAGGAACCATTGGAGCTTTAGCGGAATCCCATTAGTGATATTAGCGCCCAGCCAACCCACCAGACAGGCTGTGGTCAGGGTAAAGATTACCAGTACCCATTCCTTACTTAGCTGTACTTTGGAGACTGATTTCGGACTCATATTTATTGCTTCTTCAGCAGTGGTATCCCTTGCATCCAGGTTCCATATCTCAGGGCTGGTTGAATTCTCACGCAAGGGGACTATGCGGATAGATGGACGAAGGCTTTTGTTTACAAAACCAGGGACAAGAATTTCTGCTTCAGAGATATTTTCCTGACCAAAATCAAGGGCTCCGGTCGGACAAGCATCTGCACATGCTGGTTTTTGTCCGTCATTAATTCGGTCAACACAAAAAGTGCACTTCTCGATTACGCCGGTAGCATCATTAAACTTAGGTGCATCATAAGGGCAGGCCCAGGTACATAATTTACATCCAATACAGGCTTCTGCATGGTGGATTATTGCCCCTGTCTTTTCATCACGGGTGTATGCCAGAGCCGGACAATTTTGCATGCAGGGAGCCTCTTCGCAATGATTACAGGCCAGAGAAAAATGGAATACAGGCAAGTCGGGATGATTTATTTTATTGAAGCTATTCACCTCCCGCCAGTTCATAGCAGGCAGAGTGCCATTTTCTATTGAACATCCCACCACACAGGCCATGGAGAGTAACACATTTATATTCGATATTAATAAATGTGTTACTCTCCATGGCTGATTCTTCTGATTTCTAACCAGGTGTCGTGAAATGCCGTTCCATGTCCCATATCGGTTTCGCGCCCTTTCGTAAACATATTTGCACTGGCACCATCGCTGTGCCAATGTCCGTTTGTCAACACCACACATCCTTTTCGTATCCCCAAGTCAAACTGAACCTTAATTGTTGATTTTCCCTGATCATTATATGCTTCTACTAATTCTTCTTTTGAAATACTTCTTTCTTTCGCATCTTCAGGATGAATAGACAATAGTGGTTCTGGCTCAAACTGTTTGATAATTTGCAGGTTGCCAAACTGTGAGTGGATTCTGTTTTTTGAATTCGGAGATAACAGCTGAAGCGGATATTCTTTTGGATGATCTGCCAATGGCTCAAATGTTGGCAGCGAGGGCACCCCCCATTTTGTTGATGCCTGATGACTTAACAATTCAATTTTTCCGGATGGAGTAGGGAAGATGCCATCAGCGAAAGGGATCTCCTCATGGCATTTGGCAAATTGCGGACCCTCCCTTAATTTTTCTATGCTGAGCTCAGGAAATTGATCAAGATATTGCTGCAAGTAATTATCAATGGCCTCATCGCCAGGCTCAGGGATGTTTTCTTTGATATCTTCAGGGTCAAATCCCAGGAGTTTGGCCAGCAGGTAATAGATTTCTGTTTCCGGTTTCACCTCTCCAGCAGGCTCAAGCACTTTTCGCTTTAGTTGGATATATGGATTCCAGTATGACCCAATAATATCACTTTGCTCAAACATATTTTTTGCTGGTAAGATAAGATCTGCCTCAAGAGCCGTATCAGTCATAAATTGCTCCACAACAACTCTGAACTCTGCTTTTCTGAATGCCTTATAATTTGTCTCTGAATCAGGGTTTTGCGTCAGTGGATTTCCTCTCTCTACCCAGATCATTTTAATCTCAGGACTTTTGAGCTTTAGCATATCTTCTCCGAGTCGGGCCATTGAAACTTTCCGACGAAAACATGCATTCTCAACCCCCGGATAATAGGATTCAGGTTCTTTTATCTCATCAAAAACATAGCTCTGAAGGTTAGCATAGTGCCAGCAAGCGCCTGGCTTACCAATATTTCCAGTTAAGACTGACAAAGCCAGCAAACAGCGTATTGTTTGTCCACCATTGGCATAGCGCTGCATTCCGTATCCCGGAATCAGGGTCATAGGTTTAACATTACCGATCAGATATGCCAGCCTTTTAATGCCTTCTTTTGGGATTCGACAAATTGCAGATACTTCTTCAGGTGTATAGGGCTCTACACTTTCAGCAAATTCATCGAATCCAAGTACGTGCTTATCAATGAAGTCTTTGTCTATCCAGTTGTTTTTAATAAGTTCTCTGGCAATGCACAGGGCCAGAATTGCATCTGTAGCCGGTTTAATCTGAATAAGAATATCAGCACGTTCAGCTGAGGGTGTACGACGAGGATCAATTACCACTAATTGCCCTCCTTTATCCAGAGATTTTTCAATCGAAACCACCTCCTGGATATTGGATTCAGCCGGATTTTTTCCCCATAAAAGAATTAATCTGGCATTTTCAAGGTCCCATGGTACGTTGTGTTTGTTCGCACCAAGAGTTAATCTTGTAGCTTCTAAACCAGCTGGCCAGCACAGATTTCCATAAGTGGTGCTTGCTCCGCCATATAATTTCCAAAAAGCCGTACTTACTCCGTTCAGAAGACCCGACATCCCACTTGAGGCATAAAACAGAATTGAATGTACACCGAATTCTTTTCGATAAAACTTGAGTTTTTCGCTTATTGTGTTCAGAGCTTCATCCCAGGAAATTCGTTTGAAATTCCCCTCAGAATCCCGCTTTAATGGATATAATAAACGATCTGAAGAATTTGCCCGCTCAACATATGCTAATCCCTTGATGCATGGCCCTTCTGCTGTGGCAAGATTATCCGCATGCGGATCTATTCCGATGATTATACCTTCTGCGATCCTCACTTTCAGACTACAAGTACTGTAGCAGTTCCTCGGACAAGCCGTAGAATAAATCTCTGGTTTAATATCAGAAGACAATGAATTCACACAGGGCTTTTAATTTTAGTCATTCGTCATTCGTCATTCGTCATTCGTCATTCGTCATTCGTCATTCGTCATTCGTCATTCGTCATTCGTCATTCGTCATTCGTCATTCGTCATTCGTCATTCGTCATTCGTCATTCGTCATTCGTCATTCGTCATTCTACGTTTTCTAATTACTGCTATTGCGCATAGGTATCCACTGTAAATTGCTCCTGAGAAGCCTCCTCCGGTTTGTGTCCATGCTGAGGCGAAATGCAGGTTCTCTAAGGGTGATTCAATGATTGTTTTGGCCCTTTCAGGAGTTTGGGCAAAACCATAAACCGATCCTTTGGGATTCATTGTGAATCGTTGTACTGTTTTTGCGGTAGCTACCTCGCAATAGTCAATTATATTTTCTACTCCTGGTATTAATTTGTCTAGTCTTTCCAGGAAGATCTTCTTCACTTCTTTCTTACGTGACTTGTATTCTTTCTTATCGAGACTATCCCAGATATCAGTATAATCCATGCAGACTATTGATCCCACAGCTTTCCCTTTTGGTGCAAGTCCGGAGTCTATCTGAGAATAATCAACGAATGAGTATCCACGTGTTTTGTACGATCCTGTGTTATTGCTGTGAATATCAGCCTGTTTTACGACTGATGGGTCATATATGAAGGTAGAATAATCATGATGTCCTAAGCTTTTCGGACTAGCACTGAACCCAAAGTATATTGTTAGTAGTGATGCTCCTGGCCTTAAGTTTGAGAACCCGGCGTTGAAATGCTGATATTCATTTGGAAGCAAGTCGTTGGCTACCTGTGGAATTGATGCATTTGCAATTATATCATGAGCTTTTGCCTCTAGCTTCTCTCCTCCCTTACTCTTTTCGTAATTTACACCTACTGCTATACCAGAGTCAACCAGAATGCCAGTCACCTTATAGTTCAGAAGCACCTTGCCTCCATTATCTTCGATTACATCTGCCAGGGCATTTGAAAGCATCTGAGATCCTCCTTTAATGAAGTTGCCACCACCGGTATAGTAGCCGTTTTGAGCCATGCAATAGTATCCCCATGAAAGATCATATGGATCATCATGGAAATAACCCAGATTACCAAGGAGAATAAGTTTGAGATCCTCATCAGAGATGATAGAATCAAGAAATTTCCCCACGGTCATATCCGGATCCAACTCCTTTTGTTTCATTATCTGGCGAATGTTCATCACCTGATAGAAATACATTTCAATACCCGGTTTATCATCTGGAAACAGTTCAGATAATCTCTGAATCATTTCCTCCGGATTATGAGAAACAACTACATCTTTACGTTCATTTTTAAAGCGGAAGAAGGCTGGAACCTTAATAAATTCCACTGTATCAAGAATCCCAAGATCTCTGAAAATCTTCATCTTCATATCTCTTGGGTGCAAACCATCCATCTCATGCAAACCCACTTCAAGTGTAAAACCTTTTTTCTTAAAAGTGGTAGCACACCCACCAGGACGATCATGCTGCTCTATTAATAAAACTTTCTTGCCAGATTTTGCCAATTTAGCTCCGGCAGTAAGGCCACCGAGTCCGGCGCCGATTACAATGATATCGTACATAATTTTGTCTTTCGTTATTCGGTTATTCGGTTATTCGGTTATTCCGTTATTCGGTTATTCGGTTAATTCTTTTTCTTTTGAATAACAGAATAACGGAATAACCGAATAACCTATCCCCCCCCAATCGGATATCTCTTAAACTCTTTGCTTCTATCAAACAAATACCGATAAGTAATATAGTGTTTTACCGGTATGCTGCCTACTGAAATAAATATCTTTCTCATTTTTGGATTAAAATCTCCTACCCAGGAAAACTCTATTTCTTTGTAGTGTTTCTTTTTTTTGAATACTTGTATCAGGTTCCAGATGAAGGCTGATTCTATGCCCAGACCCTGGTATTTAGGTATTACTCCCATCAAAACTCCTCTAGCCCTGGTAATGGTTTTGGTTTTCTTGTACCAGAGAAATTTGAGTTTGTTCCATAGATGTAATTTGCCGTCAAGCTTTTTAAGGATTTGATTAACATCCGGATACATCAGGTATATTGCAATTGGCTGATCGTTACGATATGCAATCCAGATAAATTCTTCATCAATAATTGCCTTTGCCTTTTTAAGGGTCTTTTGTATGTATTCTGCTTGCATGGGTTCAAAGTTTTCCTTGAAAGAGGCCCAGGCAATATTGAACACTTCAGCGAAATCTGCCACAAATTTATCCTGATCTTTCCAGGAAAAGTGCCTGAATGTGTACTCAGGTTTTTTGGCAACCCATTTGGCAATCTTCATAAATCTCTCAGGAAACTCTTTTTTGATATCAAGATGAAAGCCTTCCTGCTTGTAATAGGTTCGAAAGCCATAGGATTCAAACAGGGATTGATAATAGGGCGGATTGTAAGCAATTTCATAGGATGGATGAGTAAAACCCTCAATCAACAGTCCCCAATAGCTATCAGTTTCACCAAAATTAATTGGTCCATCCATGGCTTCCATGCCATTGTCAGTCAACCAGGATTTGGCAGTGTCAAATAGCAGATCAGCTGCTTTCTGATCATTTATGCACTCAAAAAAACCAATTCCACCAGTAGGTTGATCCTGTGCCTTTGCTGTTTTGTGGTCAATGAAGGCCGCAATTCTTCCAATAAGATCTCCTTCATCGGTTTTTAGAATCCATCGGACTGCTTTGCCATGTTTGTAATAAACATTTTGCTCTGGATCAAAAATTGCATCGATATCCTGATCAAGAGAACAGACCCAAACAGGATCGTCTTTGTACAGGGTTTTAGGTACCTGGGTAAATGTACGTGCAGCCTTCAGATTATCAACAGGATAGATGTGCATGTTCTGATAATTATTTCCGATATACTTGCTCAATCTGATTCTGGTACTTTGAATGGATGAATTTTCTCCTGAGTTTCAATGTTGGGGATAGTTCTCCTGATTCTGGCGACCATTCATCGTGAACAAGGATAAATCTGACTACTTGTTCAATCTGTCCAATGCTAAGATTTATCTTGCGAATTTCATCTTTCAGAATATCGTTCGCTTGCTTAGATTTAACCAGATCCTCTCTTTTTTCAAATGAAATATTTTGCATTTGTAACTGCTTCTCCAGTAAAGGCATATTCGGAGAGATCAGAGCACTGGCAAATTTCTCAGCTTCACCCACAACACATGATTGCTCAATGAAGGCTGATTCTTTGAGTCGGCCTTCCAGAACCTGAGGAGCAATAAATTTACCATTCGACAGCTTAAATATTTCTTTCTTACGATCAGTAACCATTAAAAATTTCCCATCAACCAGGCTGCCAATATCTCCGGTATGGAACCATCCATCTTCATCAATCACTAATTTGGTTTGCTCGGGATCATTGTAATAGCCAAGCATTACATTATGTCCGCGACAAAGAATCTCACCATCGTTGGCAATTTTTAATTCCACACCTTCTATAAGGCTACCCACAGAACCCAGTTTAAGATCGGGCTTCTCCTGCCGGTTGATAGTGATGATAGGTGAAGTTTCTGTTAAGCCATACATATTGATAATTTTGATTCCGGCAGCCCAGAATACTCTTTCCAGTCTGGGTTGCAATGCTGCGCCACCGCACCCTGATAACCTGATCTTCCCCCCCAGCGCTTCTCTCCACTTGCTGAAAATAAGTTTGTCAGCTATTTTCAACTTCTTGCTATACAGCCAACTCCGATCTCCTTCAAGCTTATATTGCAGTCCTAGTTTTACAGCCCAGAAGAAAATCTTTTTCTTCATACCTGTGAGCTTATTTCCTTTGGCAATCACACTGTCGAAAATCTTTTCCAGTATCCGGGGTACAGTATCAAAACCATCAGCCTGGATTTCCTTCATATTGGCTGCGATGGTTCCCATATTCTCAGCATAATAAATACTGCTCCCGCTGTACTGGCTCTGGTAATTGCCCATTCGTCCGCCAACATGACAGAGAGGAAGAATACTCAGGTATCTGTCGTCTGGTCCCATACCAAACACTTTGGATGCTGCAATAAAGTTCTCTACCAAATTTTTATGTGAAAGCATTACGCCCTTTGATAGTCCGGTAGTTCCTGAAGTGTATATTAAAGTGGCACAATCTTCAGGGCTTATCGCCTTTTTAATACTCTCCAGCTTGTTCTTGAATTCATCTTTTTTATGACGACCAAGTTCGATGATTTTCATCCAATTAGGTTCACCATCAAGCTGTTCAATGGTGTAGTAAGCCTGCAGATCATTCAGTTTGCCCAATGCCGGTTTGATTTTTTTCAATAAACTCTGATCAGATACCACCACGGCTTTTGCATCAGAATGACCAAGCGTATAAGTGTAATCATCAGGACTTAGCGAGGTAAAGATTGGAACATGAATTACTCCGGCCATTGCCATACCAATATCCATGAAATTCCATTCTGGCCTGTTATTAGTAATTGTAGCAAGTTTATCCCCTTTTTGATATCCAAGAGCCATAAGTCCATACGCAAATTCATGCGACAGAGAAACGTATTCCTGAGTGTTGTAGGAGACCCATTTACCCTTCTTTTTGGCACTGAAGACATTGTCTTTGTTGAATTGCTCCTGCAAACGCTCCAGCAGATCGAAGGTTCGGCTGATTGACATGATTGTTAGTTTTGGTTTTGTGCGATGAAAATACATAAAAAGCTCGTTTATCTTGCTTTTGAGTCCAATATTATGACTATTCATCAAATAGTTTCAAGGAGTATATAAGATTTGAAATCAGTTGAGTATCTTGAGGCGGAACTATGATAAAAGATTGAAAAAGTGGATAATAGCAAAGACAAAGTTGAAGAAAGCGTAAATTTCCTTGATAATATTATTAGTATTATTGGTAATCCGGTATTTGTAAAGGACGATCAAAGCAGATTTCTGATCGCCAATGATGCTTTTTGTAAGCTATTCAGACTTGAGAGGGGTGAGATAATTGGCAAAACACTAGCTGAAGATGTTCCCGGCCATGAGCAGGAAAGCTTTCTTAGAATTGATAAGCAGGTGCTAATGGATGGGAAAGAGAATATAAATGAGGAGACTCTCACCATAAGAGATGCCAAAACTCAAATAGTTTCTACCAAAAAGACGCGCTTTATTGATGAAAATGGCAAGAAGTTTCTCGTTGGTGTGTCTCATATTATTACCGAACGAAAGAAAGCAGAGGATAATTTAGAGAGGTCAAGGTCTTTGCTGAAGGCAGCGATGGAATCCACTGCTGATGGTATTCTGGTTGTTGGAAAAGATGGATTCTGGTCTGATTTTAATCAGAAATTTATTGATATGTGGCGAATTCCTGCCTATATCAGCAAATCCGGGGATGATCAGGCCGCCTTAGAAATAATTGTTAGAAGCCTGGCGGCTCCGGAAAAGTTTATGGCTAAGGTAAAAGAGTTATATGATAATCAGAGGATGAACAGTTTTGACATGTTCGAACTAAAAGACGGACGAGTTTTTGAGCGTTATTCTCAGCCACAATTACTGGCAGACGAGGTGATTGGCCGGGTGTGGAGTTTTCGGGATATTACACAGCGTAAACAGACAGAGGATGAATTGGAAAAACACCGCGACAAATTGGAAAAGTTAGTCAAAGATAGAACTAAAGAGCTGGAAGATAAGATTAAAGAACTGAATAATGCAATGAAGGTTTTTGTTGGCAGGGAGCTTACTATCAGAGATTTGCAAAAGAGGATTGTTGAGCTGGGAGGGAAGTGAAATTAACATCAAATATAGCTATGATAAAATATACATGGTGGATTTTTGCAATCTGGACATTTATCATGGGAGGATTATTGCTTCGTGATATTGTAATACTTAAGCAAGCTACCCAGAACCTGGCCATAAGAGAGGCACGTGCTCATTTTCAAAAAGATGAAGCTTTTCGATTTTGGTCAGCTACTCATGGCGGATTTTACGTTCCTGTTGATGAGCGTACGCCTCCCAGTCCGTACTTAGCCCACATTTCTGAAAGAGATATCGAAACTCCGTCAGGGGTGCAGCTGACACTAATGAACCCGGCTTATGCAGTACGGCAGATGAATGAAGATTTTGCTGAAACTTATGGTGTTGCCGGACATATAACCAGTTTGTTGCCTTTACGTCCGGAAAATGCTCCTGATAATTGGGAAAAAATTGCACTGGAATCATTTGAAAGAGGAGAAAGTGAAGTGCTTGAGTTTACCAACGTTGAAGGACAGCCATTTCTACGTTTGATGCAGCCACTTATTACACAGGAGGGCTGTCTGAAATGTCATGCGCATCAGGGATATGAAGTTGGAGATGTGCGTGGCGGTGTAAGTGTTGAATTACCTTTAGCAGCTTATGCGATTGAAGAAAAACAATCTGCTAATACTCATACCTTGTCTTTTGCGCTGATATGGTTAGTAGGATTTGGTATAATTATTCAGGGTTCTCGTGTAGTTAAGAAGAGCAATATTGAGAAAGATCATGCTTACAAAATGATGAAAGACTCATATGGTCAGCTTGAAAGAGGTGTGAAGGAGCGCACTGCTGAACTGGCTCAGACCAATCAGGACTTACAAAATGAAATTACTATTAGGGCAGAGTCCGAGGAGTCAAATACTCGTATGGGGCGAATTCTGGATGATTCACTCAACGAAATCTATATCTTTGATACTGAGAGCTTTCATTTTACACAGGTCAATCGGGGAGGACGTGAAAATTTGGGATACACTCTTGAAGAATTTAAAACAATGACGCCGCTTGACATTGTGCCTGAATTTTCTTCTGATGAATTTGATGATCTGTTTCAGCCACTGCGTGATGGGTCTCAGGATAAGATTGTATTTGAAACTATTCACAAACGAAAGGATGGCTCGACTTATCCAATTAAGGTGCATTTGCAATTAACAGACATGTTCTATGTGGCAGTAATCTCAGATTTAACTGAGCGCAAGCAAGCTGAAAAAATACTGAGCGAGAGTGAGGAAAGATATTTGGGTATAATCCAAAGTACTGCAAGTTGCATAGCTGTTTTTAAACCAATCGGTAATGGACAAAATTTTGTTTTTGTTGAATTTAATCCAATGGCTGAGAAGATTGAAAAGATATCAAAAGATGAAGTGATCGGAAAAAAAGTTACTGAGGTTTTTCCGGGAGTTGTGGACTTCGGACTGTTTAAAGTGTTTCAGGATGTATGGAGAACCGGTGATCCGGTACATTTCCCGGTGTCTGTTTACCAGGATAAGAGGATTCAGGGATACCGAGAAAATTATGTTTATAAATTGCCATCAGGAGAAATCGTATCGGTTTATCAGGATTTGACAGAAGGTAAGCTTGTTGAAGAAGAATTGGCCAGTCATCGTGCTAATCTGGAGGAAATGGTTGAGGCCAGAACATTAGAAGTAGAACAAAAGAATAAAGAACTTAATAATGCAATGAAAGTGTTCGTTGGCAGGGAGCTTACTATCAGGGATTTGCAAAAGAGGATTGTTGAATTAGGAGGTTGAATTTGAATAATTTCGTATGAGAAAAATAATAGCATTTTCTAGTATTAAGGGGCGTCTTACTTTTTGGCTTCTTGTATTGGGATTATTGCCCTTGTTTGTTGGGTTATTAATTTCGTACAATCAGGAGAAACAGGCGATCGAAAATGATTCTTTTGCTAAACTTGCTTCAATACGTGATTTGAAGGTGCAGCAAGTAGAAAATTGGCTGGATGAAAGGATAGGAGATGTTCTGGTAATGTCAGGAGATCTTGAGATCAGGGGTCTTGAGAAAATTTTTGAAAAGCAGACAAAATCTGCTGATGATCTTCAAAAAATTGAAGTAGCCAGAGAGCTCCTGAATAGAAACCAGAAGAACTATAGAAATTATGAGGAAATTTTTATGGTAGGTGCGAATAACGGTTTAATTGAACTTTCAAACGATATAAGTAGTGAAGGAAGCAATAAATCTCAGGATTTATGTTTCACTGCCCCAATGGAATCCGGTAAGGTATATATCAAAGATATTTATTTCTCACAAGCTCTTAATCGGCCACAAATGACCATTTCTTCTCCAATTTATTGTTTAGAACATGGTAATCATATTATTGGGATTTTAGTTGTCAGGATAAATCTGGAGCAATCACTTTATGTTTTGCTGAATAACAGAGTTGGTTTAGGAGAAACCGGAGAAACACTCATTGTTAATAAGGATGTGGTAGCTTTGAACGAACTGCGTTGGTATGACGATGCTTCCACAAAACTTCAAATATCTGCGGAACCTGCTGTTAAAGCTGCTCAAGGAGAAACCGGGATAATAGTTTCCTCCGATTATCGTGGTGAGAAGGTTCTGGCTGCTTATGCTCATATCTCCAGAACCGGATGGGGTTTTGTGTGCAAACAGGATGCGTATGAATTGAATTCTATAGTTCGTGATATGGTCAAAAACTATATCATCCTGCTTGTCCTTTCTTTATTATTGATCGTTTTAGTTGTGTTTTTGATAAGCAGAGCACTTTCAAAACCAATAGTGGATATAGATGCTGCCACCCGAAAGGTTATAGGTGGCGATTACTCAGTCAGAACCTTTGTTAGCTCCAAAGATGAACTGGCTTCTCTGGCTAATTCCATTAATGAAATGACAGCCTCAATCGAATCACGCATTATTACCCAAAAAGCTGTTGCAGATATTTCGGAAATGGTGATCGGACAATCATCTATGGAAGGCTTTGGATCAAAGCTATTGAAGCTACTGATGGAAATCACAGGAGCCAACATGAGCACCTTTTATATTCTGAATGAAGGATCATCAGTTTATGAGCATTTTTCATCCATTGGTGCTAATGCAGAATTGTTACAGCCATTTAATGCTAATAATCCTGAGGGTGAATTTGGAATTGTGCTGTCGAAAAAGAGTATTCATTATGTGCAGAATATCCCGGAAGACACTATCTTCAAATTTCAAACCACGGCAGGAGATGCTGTGCCCAGGGAAATAATTACAATCCCGGTATTGGTTGAAAACAGAGTTGTGGCACTTATTTCACTTGTGAATATGCACAAGTTCAGTAAAGATTGTTATGATATTCTCAAGCAATCCTGGACCTCAATAAATACATCTTACTCAGCTTTGATGTCGAATGAAAGAACCCGGATTCTAGCTGA
>JAYEFL010000119.1:0-3578 GCA_034658635.1 Bacteroidota bacterium
CCCGAACAAGTTCCGTCAAACCATTCTCATTGATATCTACCACAATGAGCTTCGATACACTGAACTTCAGCAAGGCCTTGATATAATATGACCCAATGGTTCCGGCTCCGCCAATAACCAAAACTCGCTTATCGTTTATCTTCTCATTGAGTTCCATATTGTAACGCTGAAAATCATTGGCGAGAAGACTGCTTTCACGTTTGGTAATATGCTTTGAGATGAAGGATTCTATGTTCATTATTTTGCTTAGTGAATGAGTGATCGGGTGATGTGATGTCGAAATCAAAAATAAATAAAATTCATTACACACCAAAGTCGGGACTCAGGGACTCGGGACTCGGGGACTCAGGGACTCGGGGACCAGGAAAGCCTGAAAAAGCACCCCATGAAACACCAACGCAGCCAAATTAACCCATCTTTCAAAAGTGGTTTCGAATTTCTTCGTTGCGAGAATACTTAATATATTTCTATTTCTAATAGACATTTCAGTGCTTTTGTTTCTATTTCTAATAGAAACTCCTTACCTTTGATCATAAACAACGATTCCCGAGGATGAACCGAGCATGACAAAAGGAAATTATTTTATCACACACGAGGATGATTATTTTTGTTATGTGAGCTACATCCGACAAATAGAATTAAATATAAACGGATGAAAGAACTACTCAAAACAGTAATTGCTGACCAACTTGAACTTATTTGGAAAGACAGCTATATTACTCGCCAATTTCCACAAATGCTGGAAACTTGTAATGAAATTGTAGTGATCTCAGGAATTCGAAGATGTGGAAAATCAACATTGCTCCAACAAATCCGAAACATATCAGTTGAAAGTGATTACTACCTGAATTTCGATGACGATCGATTAATACAGTTTTCAATAGAGCATTTTTCTCTACTACATGAATTATTTATCGAGTTGTTCGGTGAACAAAAAACATTCTATTTTGATGAAATCCAAAACATTTCAGGATGGGAAAGATTTGTGCGTCGCCTTTATGACTATGGCTATAAAGTATATATTACCGGATCTAATGCGCAAATGCTCAGTCGTGAATTAGGAACGCATCTGACAGGAAGATTTCTGCAATATGAGCTTTATCCATTCTCTTTCAATGAATTTTTATCTCATAAAAAGCTTGAATTTTCACCTCTTGAATTGGAAGCAACCAACAACAAAGCCCTATTAAACCGAACATTTAATGAATATATGGCATCCGGTGGTTTTCCTCTGTACTTGCAGAATAAAAACGATGAGTATCTAAAGTCTTTGTATCATAGCATTATATATCGCGATGTTCTGGTAAGGAATAAGCTGACCAACGAAAAAGAAATGCTTGAGCTGGTGTATTACCTGGCTAGCAATGTGTCAAAATTATCCTCCAATAACGGATTGACAAAGATTATAGGAGTTAAAAATGCTACTACTATAAAAAACTACATCGGTTTTCTGCAAGATACTTATCTCTTGTTTCAAATAACAAAATATGATGTCTCTCTGAAAAAGCAACTTGTGAATCCCAAAAAGACCTATATGATTGACAATGCTTTAGTTACAAGACTTGGATTCTCGTTTTCACCGGAATCAGGAAGACTTCTGGAAAACCTGATTTTCATTGAATTATTGCGCAGAAATAAGGAAGTATATTACCACCATAAGCAGGTAGAATGTGATTTTGTTATTCGTCAAGAAAAATCTATCGTTGAAGCCATACAGGTTTGCTACCATTTCAATGAACCGGAAATGAAAAAAAGGGAAATAAACGGACTAATGGAGGCAATGCACACATATAATCTGTCGTCAGGTACAATCATCACCACGAACGAGGAAGGCAATATGGAGCTTGAAGGAAAAACCATCAGAATCATAAAAGCCTGGAGATGGTTGATGGAAGTAGGAGGCTCAGGGTAAGTCGGCTATCCACCCAAAGCACGAAAAAGCATTGTCATCCTGAACTCGATTCAGGACCTCATTGGGCCATGTCGCTGTCAGGAAGAGCGCCTGTTTGGGCACCACAGCACCTTCATAAGAGCACTCTTGAAAAGCATCGCTAGAACCTCTACCAGATCCCGAATCAAGTTCGGGAGATCGGGAGATCGGGATGTCGGGGACTCGGAAAGCAGAGAAGCCCTGAGAAAGAGTTGTCATCCCAGACTTGATCCGGGACCTGAAGTTGCAGCTATCCAAAAACATCGCAACTTTTCTTACCTTCATCCAATCAAAAAACATAGTTCCAATGGCTCAAAAACCCAGCACAAAAAAAAAGAAGGTTCCCTATTCTAATAAACCTGAAAGCCTTTCTGTTGATGAATGGCAAATGGCTTTGCGCCAGCAGTTTGCGGAAACTCAAAAGTTCAAAATTAAAAACCTGGGCGATCATCCCGTTTTTAGCGATTTTGAAGTGTATAATCCTATTTCCAACAAACACTATAAAGTGGCAATCAGAAATAAGGATGCCGGATTGAACTATTGTAGCTGTCCTGATTTTAAAGTAAATGAATTAGGCACCTGCAAACACGTAGAATTCGTTTTACAGAAATTGCAGAAAAATACCCGACTGAGAAAGTACTGGAAAGAGGGAATTGTGCGGTCATACTCCTCTATGAGCCTGAAATACGGAAAAGAACGACAGGTATTTCTGCGAATTGGGAGCAATCATACCGATAAAATCCAGGAAATTGCATCCGCTTATTTCAATCCCGAAGGATTTCTAAAACCTGAAGCAATATTTTTTATCGAAGGATTTTTTGAGCAAGTGAAGAATCTCGACCCACATTTTAAGGTCTATCCTGATGCCATGGATTTTATCATTGATCAACGCGATCAGGAAAAAAGACAAACAAAAATTTCTGCCCTCCTCCCGGATGGGGCCGATAGCCAATATTTCGATGATCTGATTTCTGCCAAATTATATCCCTACCAAAAAGAAGGAATCATCTTTGCCGCAAAAACAGGCAGAGCAGTGCTGGCCGATGATATGGGACTAGGAAAAACCATTCAGGCTATCGCTTCTGCCGAATTGCTGGCAAAGGAATTTGGCATCAGCCAGGTGCTGGTTATTTGTCCTACCTCATTGAAATATCAGTGGAAAAGTGAGATCGAACGCTTTACAGACAGAAGCATCATGATGATCGAAGGAGGCCTCGATAAACGAAAACAACAGTATCAAAGTGATGATTTTTATAAAATCGCTAGCTATGGAGTGGCACTGAATGATCTTGATTACCTCAACCAGATGGCTCCCGATCTGGTAATCCTGGATGAAGCTCAACGAATCAAAAACTGGAAAACTAAAACAGCGCAGAACCTGAAGAAGCTGAAAAGCGATTTTGCTTTTATCCTCACAGGAACTCCCCTTGAAAATAGACTGGAAGAACTGCATTCATTGATCGAATTTGTCGATCCATATAAGCTGGGTGCCCTGTTCCGCTTTCTCGATCAGCATCAGATCAAAGATGAGGTAGGAAAAGTAGTTGGCTATCAAAACCTGAATAGTATCAGCCAAACCCTGTCTGATGTTTTAATCAGGCGCACACGTACTGAAACTCTGGAGCAACTGCCTGAGCGCACATCAAAA
>JAYEFL010000120.1:0-3549 GCA_034658635.1 Bacteroidota bacterium
GTCAGAGCAGACGTTTCAGCAAGTGGATACCATATACCGTATAACCCTTATACCTTTATACCCCAGAATATTTTATTGACCCCCAATCTCAATGATTGTATCCAGGTACGCATTATGACGATGAGCCGGTTTTTTATCTTTGCGCATCTTCACCTCGTGGGTGCATTAATATTGTTTTTTATGTCATTACAATTTTATACACTTACGAGGTTTTTTACTATTCTATATCGGAATTAAGGTCGTACTTTGTATTCGAGCCAATTGGTCGATACCTTTTTCTATGGATTTATCGAACGATAGCTGTTTTCGTAAAAAATGGTCTAGTGGTAAAATACCTGCGTGGTTTGTGAGCGTTTTTGAACTAAATTCAGAGACGATTTTCTTGGCTTTATTTTTCATCGATTGGGTGCTTTTGTGTTTAAGTTATTTATTCTATTTATCTCGATATAATATAATAACTTACACACACCCTTTCGATGATTATTTGGTTTCTATATGGGATTTTTAGGTTCTATTATTTTAAGGGAAGAACGTATGCACACTAAATCGATGGAATGGCTCACAACCTGGCTAATTGAACTTGGAGTAGAAGAAACTTTTGCCATGTATTTGAAATTGGTAATACTATTATTTATTCTTTTTATCTTTTCTTATTTCATCAATCTTATCGTAAAAAAGATGCTTATCCGTTCTATCCGATCGGTAATCAAAAAGACTAAAGCCGTATGGGATGATGCTCTGGTGGAAAATAAAGTCTTTATTACCCTTTCTCATATTGCACCAGCTGTATTAATTTATTTGACTGTTCCTTATATATTTGGGGATTTCTCTGACATAATTCCTTATGTTTTCAGATTAGTGAATGCATATATCAGCACGGTTTTAATTATCGTCAGCATCAATTTCCTGAATACGCTCAAGCATTATTTGGAAAAAACAAAATTATTTAAAGACAATCCTTTAGATAGCTATTTCCAGTTAGTAAAAATCGCCATTTACATTACAGGCGGTATTATTATTCTATCATTCCTCCTGAATAAATCCCCGTTATACTTTTTTAGTGCTTTGGGGGCAATGACAGTTGTTTTGTTGTTGATATTTAAAGATACCCTTATGGGATTTGTGGCTAGCATACAACTTTCAGCAAATAATATGATACAGATAGGTGATTGGGTCTCCATGCCAAATTATGGAGCAGATGGTGATGTTATTGAAATGAACCTAACGACCATAAAGATACAAAACTGGGATAAAACCATTACGACTATTCCTACTTATGCATTTATTTCAGAATCATTCAAGAACTGGAGGGGAATGTCGGAATCAGGAGGCCGAAGGATAAAGAGGTCTTTAAACATTAAGATCAGCAGCATAAAATTCTGCACACAGGAAATGCTGGAACGATTTAAAAAGTTTCAACTGATAAAAGATTATATTGAAGAAAAAAGTAAAAAAATTGAGAAGTATAATTCCGAAAACCAGATAGATAAAGCCTATTTAATCAACGGAAGACATTTAACTAATATTGGTATCTTCAGATTATATGCAGAAGCTTATGTGAAAAACAATCCTGACATCAATCTTGAGATGACCTGTATGGTAAGACAACTACTGCCAACAGAAAAAGGCCTTCCAATCGAAATATACACATTCAGCAATCAGAAAGAATGGGTGACCTATGAAGGCATCATGTCAGATATGTTCGACCATCTTATTGCAGCAGTTCCTGAATTTGAACTCGAAGTATTTCAAAATCCTACAGGAACCGATTTTAGAAAACTGTAATATTGACGAAACCGCTAGAAGTATCTGAGAATTCATAAAATGTACCCTAAATCCATTAAATACAACCACATATAGTGAATAAGCATAAATCCATATATATCAACACTTTGCGTCATTTCGATGAACTCAATACAACGCTCTGCGTGCTCTGCCTGCCCGCACGAAGTTATACGCAGGCGGGCGAGAGGTGCTTTTTGCGAGGCCGTCAAAGTTAACAAACGCTAAAAATAATGGCGAGAAAATGCGTCAAATATTTTTAGGACAGTCGTTAATAAGAGTCTGAAATTGAAACACACTCATAAACTTCCAGTGGTGAATACAAAACCACAAACGCAGCATAATACCGATAAAAAAAAGGCCGAAATTGACCCATACATCACTCAATCTAAAAAATTACTTTTTAGCACCTTAAACTGTTGTGAGAGCCAGATCATTCCCTTCCAAAATGCCAATGATATGGATGATGAGCTGTTGCTCAAAGCAGTTACCGGTCTTGCTGGCGGACTGTACAATCGTGGCTCTACTTGCGGAGTGGTTTTGGGGGCCGCCATCGATCTTGCCCTGTTAAAAAACAAAACGCTTGGTGTGTGGACCCCTGGAGATCAACTTTCCCTACTCAACCAGGTGGCAGACTATGTAAACTGGTTTGAGGAAGAGTTTGAAGGTTGCCTCTGTAGAGATCGAGTGGAACTTGATTTTCAGACCATTCGCGGCAAGGTGGGATTGCTTTTTCCCAAAAAGGCCAGGGGGTGTGTTAAACAGTCCGCTCTTAGTATGAAATATTTATTAGATGAAAAGAACATTATCAATCACCCAAAAACTTGTTCAGCATATAAACATTGTGCCACAGATGTATTGAAAATAGTGCGAAAAAAAACCGGCAGAGGAGCTGATACTATTGAACAATTATCTACTGTATTTGATGGGGGGATTGGTCTGTCAGGGGGTGGGTGTGGCGCATTAATAGGTGGGCTTATTGCGCTGGGGCTTCGGTTTGGCTATGAACACTCAAAACAGACCGCCTTTAAAAGAAGCGATATTTTCCGAACCATCCCGCGCCACTATTCAAAGGTGGCAAATCAGCTGATTGACCAATTTAAAGCCAAATATGGCGCGCTTGAATGCGTTGGTATTACAGGAGAAAAAATCGACGGGTTTGAATCATTTCTGGAGCAAAGAGAAAACTGTCAATCGCTGATTGAGTGGGTAGCAGAAAAAGCCAGTGAGTAGAAGATCCTACAGCTTGAAACAAGTCAAGTCGAGATAGCCGGAAAAAAACACCACGTCCTGTTGCATAAGGTGCGAATTCGACCATAATACCTCTTGCAATTCCCTGAACTTCATAATATAGCGACAGTTAGAACAAGTGACTCTCTGGATATGGGGTGTTGCCGGCAACCATGCCCCTGAATTGATCAGGAGAGTCGCAGGAAAAAATCCTCCTCCTGAATGATATAACTGAGAGAAAATGAGCTTTAAAGAATTAAATATTATAGAACCGATCCTGAAAGCACTGGAAGCTGAAGGATATACCCACCCAACTCCGATACAGGAACAATCCATCCCCATTTTATTACAGGGAAAAGACTTGCTGGGTAGCGCCCAAACGGGCACAGGTAAGACTGCAGCCTTTGCTATTCCCATTCTTCAATTATTGTATCAGGAACAAAAACGGACCAATAGACTACGTAAAATTAGAACACTTGTGGTCACTCCTACCAGAGAACTGGCCATCCAGATTGGAGAAAGTTTCACTGTTTATGG
>JAYEFL010000121.1:0-3530 GCA_034658635.1 Bacteroidota bacterium
CCTATCTTCCCAAAACTAAGCGTCAGCTTCCCATTCTTCTCCCGCATTTGGCAATGACGGGGGTGTTTTTGAACATATTCAAGAATCTTCACAAAGATAGGAGAGCTATAGAAAGGGGATTCCTGATTGCTGACGAAGTACAGCACCATCCTCTGGTTTTTCATCATAATCCGTTCAACTCCCAAAGACATAGCCAACCAGCGAAGCCTCACCACATTGATCAATTCCTGAGTCTGGGAAGGAAAGGAACCAAAGCGATCTTCCAGTTTATCTGAGAATATCCGCAAACTCTCCTCATCCTTAATTTCATCCAATTCACGATAAAGCCGAATTCGCTCAGATGTTGATTCAACATAAGACTCAGGAAACAATACGGCCAAATCAGAATCAATAGAAGTATCACTAACCCATCCCGCATCGAGTGCGGGATGACAATCTGCTGAGTCCTGAATTCTGACTCCCGAGTCCCGAGCCCCCGAGTCCCGAGTCCCCGAGTCCCGAAGTTCCTGCAACGCTTCATTCAAAATCTTCTGATAAGTCTCGAACCCAATATCCGAAATAAATCCACTTTGCTCTCCACCTAAAATATTTCCGGCTCCACGGATGTCGAGGTCCTGCATTGCAATATTTAGCCCGCTCCCCAATTCTGAAAACTCGTGAATGGCTTTTAATCTTCTTTGGGAATCCTGGGGTAATAAATGTAGTGGGGGAGCTATGAGGTAGCAAAAGGCCTTTTTGTTCGAACGACCAACACGTCCGCGCAATTGGTGCAGATCACTTAATCCAAAATGATGAGCATTATTAATGATTATGGTATTGGCATTGGGGATATCCAATCCGTTTTCAATAATGGTGGTGGCGATCAGAACATCGTCATCTCCATTGATAAACTTCAGCATGCGATCTTCCAACTTCTTGCCTTCCATTTGCCCATGTGCCACCGTTGTTCGTGCTTTTGGTACCACCCTGTTAATCAAAGCTTCCAGCTCGCTAATATTCTGTACCCGGTTGTGGATGAAAAATACTTGTCCACCCCGTTCGAGTTCATACTCAATAGCCTCTTTGATCATTTCTTCGTTTAGGCTTACTAATTCGGTGATTATCGGGTGCCTGTTAGGTGGGGGAGTGTTGATAATGCTTAAATCCCGTGCTCCCATCATTGAAAATTGCAGGGTTCTTGGTATAGGAGTAGCAGTGAGAGTCAGAGTGTCAACATTTAATTTAACCTGACGGAGCTTTTCCTTCATGGCTACGCCGAATTTCTGTTCCTCGTCAATAATGAGAAGGCCCAAATCTGTGAAGTTGACATTTTTCCCCAGGAGCTTATGTGTGCCGATCAGGATATCCACTTTTCCCTCAGCTACTTCTTTTAGTATTCTTGTTTGTTCTTTTTGACTCTTTAAGCGACTGATATATTCAACTTTAACCGGGAAATTATTAAATCGGGATGTGAAAGTTTTGAAATGCTGCAAAGCCAAAATGGTGGTTGGAACCAAAACTGCAACCTGCTTACTGTCAGTTGCTGCCTTGAAAGCTGCACGCATGGCTACTTCTGTTTTGCCAAATCCCACATCACCACATACCAGGCGATCCATTGGAATGGGCGACTCCATATCCTTTTTAAATGCCTGTGTGGCTTTCAACTGATCAGGGGTGTCTTCATAGAGAAAGGAAGCTTCTAACTCATGTTGCAAGTACGTATCTGCTGAGAAGGCAAATCCCTCCTCATCTTTTCGTTTAGCATACAGAGCAATCAACTCCTTGGCAATATCTTTAATCCGTTTCTTTGTCTTTTGCTTTAGTTTGTCCCAGGCCCCGGAACCAAGTTTATAGATTTTAGGCGGTTCTCCATCTTTACCTTTGTATTTGGATATCCGATGAAGAGAGTGAATGCTCACATAAAGAGTATCCTTGTCTTTGTATACGAGCTTTATAGCTTCCTGTTTCCGCCCGTTTACCTCAACCTTCTCGAGTCCACCAAACTGTCCGGTCCCATGATCCACATGCACCACATAATCTCCCGGGTGCAGATCAGTGAGTTGTTTGATGTTAATGGCCTCTTTTTTCGAATACGACCTGCGAAGCTTAAAGCGATGATACCTCTCAAAAATCTGATGATCTGTAAAACATGCCAATCGCATGTCATGATCATAAAAGCCTTCATGCAAGGTTAAAAGCATCTTTTCAAAAGGAATGGTTTTTTCTTCCTCATCCGGATTCAGGATGGCTTCAAGACGACTAAGTTGCTTTTCACTTTCGCTGAGGAGGATATTTTGATAAAGATCCTGATGGTTTTCAAATAGCTTTTCCTTCAGCAGATCGAAATTCTTGTTGAAAGGAGGTTGCAAACTTGTATTAAAAAAGAGCGATTTCACCGAGGAGAAAAAGTGATTCTTGCCAAATTCAACCAGCTGGATTTCTGTTAATTTCTGATGTATTTCGCTTGTGTCGACTAACTTCTTACGGAACACAACCGGATCGAGACTGTTTTCATTGTCATCTGTTGGTGCTTCTGTTAAAGCCCTTACTTCTGATGTTGCACTGACCTCAATTCCCTGGAGTATCTGATCCATACGGTTAAGGCAGAAGCCCAGGTCTTTTGTCCAGAATTCTGATCCCTCAGGAAGGAAATCAAAAAGGGTTTGCACATTGGCTTCATCCAATTGTTCACTTAGGTTGGGAACAATGGATATGCTGGCATGTTTTCTGATTGATAGCTGTGTTTCTACCTCAAAACTTCGAATTGACTCAACCTGATCTCCGAAGAAATTGATCCGGTAAGGATGTTCTGATGAAAATGAAAAGACATCAATGATTCCACCGCGAACGGAAAATTGCCCTGGCTCATACACAAAATCATTCCTCTCAAATCCGTATTCGTACAGAACTTCAGTAATGAAATCAAGATTTACTTCCTCATCTTTTTTAAGATGTAAAGTATGATTGTTGAGTTCCTTTTTTGAAACTACTCTTTCCAGGATAGCTTCAGGATAGGTTATTACTAATGCTTTACGGTTTCTGCTGGCCATCCGGTTCAGCACCTCAGTACGCAGCATCACATTGTCTTTATCCAGTTGCTGCATCCTGAGAGATCTCTTATAACTGGAGGGGAAATAATAAACGTATTGATTCTCCAGAAGATTAGTCAGATCATTGAAGAAATATGCAGCTTCTTCTCGATCATTTAAAAGTATCACCCGGGTGTTTTTCTGATCTTCTTCCAGCGCAGCCAAAAGCAGTGGAGGGGCTGATCCTAGTAATCCATTCAGATGAAGGGTTTTAGACTTATCCTCATGTAAGAATGCCCGAATACGAGAAATATTCGGGTGTGATTGATACAGCGATATGAGGTCTCGTTTCTCCACGAGCGGGGCAAAGATAGGAAATTCCGTGACTCGGTTATTCGGATATTCGGTTATTCGGTTATTCGGTTATTCAGTTATTCGGTTATTCGGATATTCGGTTATTCGGTTATTCGGTTATTCAGTTATTCGGTTATTCGGTTATTCGGTTTTTTTGGCTGGTGGGAT
>JAYEFL010000122.1:0-14100 GCA_034658635.1 Bacteroidota bacterium
AAATGATGATCCGGCAATCCCAAAACATGTTGATATTTTGGATAATGAGATTATTTATTCGGCAGATCCGGAAATTCATGAAACGGTTAAAAAATATGGAAATGTTCAAAATGTATTCTACAACAATTGATTCGTGTTCCGATATTGTGGTAGGGACAGGTCGCGACCACGTAGGGACAGGTCGCGACCTGTCCCTACGTGGTCCCAACGACATTGGTAATATGGTATTAATAGCCGTTTTTTTATTTTTCACGGTGATAATAAATGCTCAAACCACTATTGATCTGGTTGACAATACAGAAATCCAATCCGGGGCAAATATCCAAATAAACCCGGGAGAATATGAAATACAGGATGTCAATAATAATGGGATTCTGCGGATTGTGAATAAGAACGATGTTACCATCGATGGAAGTGATGTTCTGGTTTCTGGTATGGATACAACGGGATACCTGATATTCCTGGAGAATTCTACAAATGTTACCATTAAAAACTTTGCTGCGGCCAGTGGTTTTTTTTATGCTATCAGGGCAAAAAATTGCTCGAATCTGACAATTGAGAATAATAATTTCTCATATAATCAGAAAGATACTCTGGGCTGGATATTTATTTGGACAGGCACCGGGGAAGCTCTTGGAGGAGGAGTACTTCTTGATGAATGTCGCGATTCTGAAATTATGAGTAACACAATGGTTCAGCAAAACGATGGGGTTGCGATGTACGATTGTGATAATGTCCACATTCACGATAATACCTTAAACTGGAATTGTGGATTCGGCATAAGGATGAACTTTACAGATAGCTGTAATATTCATCATAATGATTGCTCTCATGTGAATCGTATCACAGATCCTTCTGATTGTGCAGCTATCCTGTTGATCGTTTCGAACAATAATACGGTTGAATATAATGATCTGACTTATTCTGGTGATGGGATTTTTCTGGGGCAATATGAATATCATCATATCCCAAACAACAATTATTTTGCGCACAATGATTGTTCATATTCTCCACACAATGCCATTGAAGCCACTTTTGCTGACGGTAATGTGTTTATTGATAACAAATGCAATTTCAGTCATTACGGACTCTGGCTGGGTTATAGTTTTAATAATCTGGTGGAGGATAACGAGATAATAGGAAACCTGACTGCAGGAGTAGCTGTTGACCGGGGTTTTGAGAACACTTTCAGAGGAAATGAAATCCGTCAGAATCCCTATGGTATTCAGCTTTGGGAAGGAGGAGTGATAGGACCATACGGAGATCAGTATTCTCACGGCTACTATATATATGACAATGTGATTCAGGGCAATATGTGGGGAATTCATGCGATTAATACTGAACATTTAGTGGCAAAAGACAATGATTTTATCCACAATCAAAAGGCCGATATCTATCTGGAAGGGGAATCTCAAAACGATACTATCACCGGTAATTACTTCAACACACCGACTTCCTATTTTATCCAGGCGATGACTGATGATGATATTTATGCTCTTGACAATCAGTATAATCCGGCCAGTCGTGATCTGATCATTCGCAAAATGCGAGGGACTATCAACTGGTATCCCTTTGTTGAAGGTCTGGCACCAAAGCTTATGTATCAGCCTCCATGTGATATGGCTGAGCCGAATGCTGTGTGGACTATCTATGCCGATCCGGGATTTGGACACAGACGAGATGAAACGCTTGAGTTTGATTTCACAGACTTTAAAGTCGGATTTGCCTCTGTTAAGCTTAATACCCCAAGGGGCTGGGATGTGGCGATCAATTATCGCCCTTCAGAAGATTCAATTCCGATGTGGAATTTGTCGGCCGATGATGACTTAAATTTCTGGATTAAAACGATTAAAAATCCAAACTACGGATTCCAGGGATTCTTTATCCGGATTGGAAATTATGATCATGGGTATTACCAATATACCATTCCTGCCAGTGATCTGAATAATGCCCACAATAGATGGAGGCATTATACTATGCCCTTAAGAGGTTCTTCAAAGTTTGTAAGAACACAAGTTGGCTCAATGGATTTTGATTTAGTGAATTACGTAGAATTTCATGCAGATACCTGGGATTTTGGATATACACTTTGGGTTGATGGAGTGCAGTTTGAGGATTGTAGTCCTCTGTTGGTTGGTAGCCAGGTGACTTGGGGCGAGATGAATATTGAGATTTTTCCTAATCCAGTTACTTATAATATGTCTGTTGGGTTTACATTGAAAGAGCCGGGAGATGTGAAGATTGTTCTTTATGATATTGAAGGAAGAGAAGTATCTAGCAAGAAAGTGTCTGATTGCCAGCCAGGAGAAGAACGATTTGTTTTTAATTTGGCACATTTTGCTACAGGCATTTACACCTGCAGGGTAACAACTAAGAATTCTGTTGAGCAAAAGATGTTTATTAAGGAATAGATGATACCTTCGTCTTCAGTCTTTGCCAATCGAAAAGACTATCTGAAGTTTTCAGATAAAGGAACGATGGTTCGGCAAAATGATGGGCTTGCAATGCATCATTGCGATAACACCCTCATTCATACGGCTTATTCTTTGATTATTGTTCTTGTGAATATCCCTTCCTTTGTTTCAATTTTTAAAAAATAGCTTCCTTTCTTATAGTTGCTCAAATCAATAGCTAAGGGATTACTATAACTAATTGTTTTACCTGTTATATCAACAATTTCTATACTTACGATGCCATTACCCTTTACATTTAATATACCCTTGGTTGGATTAGGATAAACCTCGAATTCAGCTTCTTTATAAGTGACAATTCCGGCACTTGTGCT
The DNA here is from genome assembly GCA_034658635.1 of Bacteroidota bacterium. Lineage (GTDB taxonomy): Bacteria > Bacteroidota > Bacteroidia > Bacteroidales > UBA12481 > JABHCC01. The sequence continues at coordinate 2,786 of JAYEFL010000122.1, forward strand.
ATCATACTCAATTACAAAATACAGAGAACTTGATCCAATGATGTCATTCCATTCTCCAGGAATACCCAGCATGGTTGTACCAGCTGGCCACCCTGTTAAGCCAATTGCGCCGTGGTCTTGTGCTGACCCGTAGTTATCAGGCTCTTTTGGAGTACGTGTGCTTGTCCCTCCCCAGTTATTGTATGCTCCATTAATAGCTCTTCCATTATTTGCACCATTTGTGCCTTGGCCTGTCCAGAAGTTAATCCCCTCGTCATCATTATTTCCATCCCAGAGCCAGGTGCCTTCCAATTTTTTATCTGTGGCACCAATCCAAACGTATGCTATTCCGCCTCCATTATTTACACTTACGTAGGTAGTAGAAACACCTGCACCATTAATTATTGCACTGTGAATCGTATCCTGTTCGGCTTTATCATTAATCTCAACCAGGTAGCCCCCTCTTTCCTGGGCACAGGCAGCAGCAGCATCCCAGGCTTTCCGCTCTTTAACTATCTCATAAGTTTTGCCATTGAATGTAAACTCAAAGATATTGACAGTGTCTGCACACTGTGAGAATGCGTTAGAAATGAAGGAAGCAAACAGGATAAATAAAGTGGCCTTTTTCATGATAAGAGTATTTGGTTCTGATAATGGCTCTGTAATGTCGCAATTATTAATTAATTTTCAGTTCCCAGAGCTCAGTTTTTCCCGGAAAAATCTACAACGTTACAACCTGTGTTACCCCCCCCCTACGGCGGCGTCACGATCCCGGCGAAATACAAGCTGCCCTCCTACGAAGGTATGAACTACTTCAATATCAATGATTTCATCACTTGGTATACTAAACAGATCCTGATCCAGAATCACAAAATCCGCCAGCTTTCCATCTTCAAGTGATCCCTTAATATCTTCTTCAAAGGATGCATAAGCAGCATCAATAGTATAGGCTTTTAATGCCTCTTCGAGTGTGATCTTCTCCTCGGGAATCCATCCATCCGGATGACCTCCATCCAAAGTATGCCGTGTAAGCGCAGCATAAATTCCTTCAAGCGGTATCGGAGGGGCAACAAACCAATCAGAGCCAAAAGCAAGCCTAGCTCCATTGTCTAGCAGCGACCTGAAACAATATGAAGTCTTAGCCCGTTTCGGCCCGATGCTTCTCTCCGCCCAGCGGCCATCATCCATCAAGTGCCAGGGTTGCATGCTGGCGATTACTCCTAATTCTCCAAACCTGGCAACATCCTCAGGAAGTAAGTGCTGGGCATGTTCAATTCTGGATCGCCTGTCGCGCTGGCCATTTTGTTTGATGGCTTCTTCATAGAAATCCAGGATGAAATGGTTGGCCCTGTCGCCGATGGCATGAACAACAATTTGCAATCCGGCTTTGTCGGCAAGGAGAATCCCCTCACGCATGTGCTCCGGATCATCCATCAACAATCCGGTTTCATCCGGGTCATCCAGATATGGTTCAGTGAAAGCAGCAGTTTTTGATCCCAATGATCCGTCTGCGAATATTTTAGCTCCATTAAGCTTGAGCCAGAGGTCTGAAGAGTCGAGTTGAGCCTTCCTTTTAAGGATTTTTTCATATTGCCACAGAGGTGCTGTAGCATATATCCGCGTTTTCAATTTCCCGGAGTCCTGCTTGGTTTTAAAAACTTCAAAATCCGCCAGAGTTCCCATGTGATGAACAGATGTTACACCCTGTTCTGATACATATGTCATTGCAGCATCCAGAGCCTTACTGTACTGAATATCAGAATAATCCGGAATAGACTGACTGACCAGTGACATTGCATTATCTTTGAAAACCCCGGTAGGATTTCCCTTTTCATCCCTTTCAATTTCACCCCCATCAACATCTTTGGTATCACGCGTAATTCCGGCGGCTTTTAATGCAGCAGTATTTGCCAGAGCCATGTGTCCATCGCTACGACTGATAAAAACAGGAATCTCTTTCGTAAATTCATCAATCCATTCCCGGGTTGGAAGTTCTCCACCCCAATTCTCATGATCCCAGAATCCTTCCAGAATCCATTCATCCGGATTCATCTTTTCGGCAAATTCTTTAATCCTTTTAATGAACTCAGATTTTGTAGCAGCATCTTTCAATTGCACGCTGGAAAGCGAAAACCCACCGGTAAGAAAATGCAGGTGACTATCAATAAACCCAGGCAAGACTATAGCACCAGGCTTATCCAAAACCTCGGTATCAGAGGTCTTATATTTTAAAATTTCCCTTGTAGTACCAACTGCCAGAATTGTATCACCAGATATCGCAATAGCCTTAGCAAAAGGCTGAGCAGGGTTGGCAGTCCAGATTTTCGAGTTGATAATAATGAGATCAGCCATAGTTGTGGGTTTATTGTTCTGGCAGGAAAGAGTCAGAGCAATGATTCCAGTAAGGATTGCTGCTTTTTTCATGCTACAAATTAGTTATTATTTTTCACTAAGTTAATCCACCCTTGAGGTCATAAGTTAATCCACCCCCAACCCCTCCTTAAGATTAAGGAGGGGGCAAACAGTCTCCCCTCCCTAGCATTAGGGAGGGGTTGGGGGTGGGTTAACTTCTGGCGAGGGATTTGCTTCACCGACCCAATCCCCCATTTCGCCGATTATTCATACTCATTGGCATCTTTTTTGTTTGCACTAATACCTATTTCAAGTAGATTTGTATAAAATAATTATTTAAATCATGAAAAAATTATCCTTAAGTATCGCTATTGCGTTGCTGGTTTCTGTTTCTTTTCTTTCTGCTCAGACTTTAGATAAAGTTTTGGCTAACTACTTCGAAGTAACCGGACAAGAAACTATGCTTGCTTCAAAGAATTCTAAGTCAACTGGCAAGATGATTCAGATGGGCATGGAAATTCCTTTTGTTCAGCATGCAGCTGCTCCAAACAAATTTCACCTGGCTGCAACTTTCCAGGGAATGACTCTGATTCAAACCTATAATGGCACGGAAGGGTGGAGTTTGAATCCTTTTGCCGGCCAGACAGAGCCTCAGCCTATGAGTGAGGATGAATTAAAGGCGATGAAAGTTCAGGCAGATTATGAAGGTATGCTATGGAATTGGAAAGAGAAGGGATATGTAGCAACTCTGGAAGAAAATGAAGAAGTTGAAGGTGCTGATTGCTATGTAGTTAAGCTTGTTTCTGAGAATGGCGACACTTACACGAATTACATAGATGCCGAGAATTATGTGGCAATTAAATTACATGCAAAAGTGAAAATTCAGGGACAGGAAGTGGAGTCGGAAACCTTTATGAGCAATTTTCAGGAAGGTGATGGTTTTATTTTTCCTGGGAAAATCGAAACCCGGGCGAATGGCCAGGTTGTGAGCACTATCGTTCTTGAGACTACTGAACTGAATGTGGAATTGGATTCGACTTTCTTTGACAAACCAACAAAGTAATTTCATGAAAAGATTTCTTTTTGCCGGCCTGGTTCTCTTGGCAGCACTTGGCCTATCAGACTTGACCGCCCAAATTTCAGATGCTACTTTTGGAGATCTGAAAGGCCGACAAATTGGTCCGGCTAAAATGAGCGGGCGCATCTCCAGTATTGATGCTGAAAATAATAATCCTAATGTGATTTGGGTAGGATCTGCCGGTGGTGGAGTGTGGAAATCAGAGAATAGAGGTACTTCGTTTAAGTCGGTATTTGATGAATATACTCAGTCAATTGGTACTGTGAAAATTGATCAGGAAAGACCAGATACAGTTTGGGTTGGAACTGGTGAGGTTTGGACACGAAACTCGGTTTCTATTGGATCAGGAATATATCGTACAGTAAATGGAGGAGAGAAGTGGGAATTTAAAGGACTGGGTAGTTCAGAGCGAATTGCCAGAATTATTATACATCCTGATAATCCTGATGTTTTGTACGTAGCCGTATTGGGAGCATTATGGGGGGATAGCGAAGACAGAGGTGTATATATGACTAGTGATGCAGGAGATACCTGGGCAAAATTACTATACAAATCGCCTTCAACAGGCTGTTCAGATTTGGTTATGGATCCCGATAATCCGGAGGTTCTATATGCTGCCATGTGGGATTTCAGAAGAGAGGCACATTTTTTCAGATCAGGTGGTCCCGGTTCCGGGATTTATAAGACCACAGATGGAGGGCAGCATTGGGAGGAAGTTAGAGACGGACTTCCTGAAACCACATTGGGCAGAATTGCATTGGCCATCCATCCATTGGAGACTGATGCTGTATATGCGGTGGTTGAATCTGAAAAGTCAGCTTTGTATAAAATAGCTATTCAGGGAGAAAGCTGGGAGAAGCTTTCTGATCAGGCCCAGATGGGCGATCGTCCGTTTTACTATAGTTTACTCGTTCCTGATCCTGTGGAAAAGGAGCGTATATATAAGCCAGGTACACAACTATGGGTTAGTAAAAACGGTGGTAAGCGATTTGATAGTCCGTCAGTAGTGGGAGCAGGATACCATAGTGATACTCACGCCCTATGGATCAACCCAAATAACAACAAGGAACTTTATTTAGGAACAGATGGCGGAGTATATATTTCTTCTGATAAGGGAAATACCTGGAGAATGGTGAAGCAATTACCCGTTTCACAATTTTACCAGATTAGTATTGACAATCAGGATCCATATTGGGTATATGGTGGATTGCAGGATAATAACTCCTGGAGAGCTCCCTCTAATTTACCCGGGGGAATATGGAGTGGTGATTGGGAACGCATAGGATTCGGTGATGGATTTTATACGTATGCTGATCCTGATAATCCGCAAATTACATATTCACAGTATCAGGGTGGCAGAATGTATAAATTCAACCATGAGACAGGTGAGCAACAGTACATAAAACCATTTCCTGAGGAAGGTACTGATGATCTTCGCTTTAATTGGGATGCCCCGGTGATTTTTGGAGCCAAAACGAACTGGTTGTATGCAGGACCTCAATACCTGTACAGATCAAAAGACAGGGGAGACACATGGGAGCGTATTTCGCCTGACCTGACAACAAATGATCCGTGGAGACAAAGACAGGAGCAAACCGGGGGTTTGACCATTGACAACAGCACAGCTGAAAATAATACATGCATCTTATCTGTAGCAGAATCCCCTCTTAATGAGAATATTATATGGGTCGGAACCGACGATGGTAACGTTCAGCTAAGCAGAGATGGAGGGAAATCATGGACACTCCTGAATGCTAATATTCCGGGATTGCCTGAGAAGGCGTTTATTTCTGAAATTTCACCCGGACGAAATGCAGAGCATGTGGCTTACATGACAGTAGATGCACATCGCGATGGCAATATGAATCCATATGTATATTTCACTTCGGATTACGGACAAAGCTGGAAATCATTGATTACTGATGATCTGGATAGTTATTGCCACACCATCAAGCAGGATTTAGTGAATCCTGATCTGCTTTTTCTCGGAACAGAGTTTGGTCTGTTTATTAGTTTGGATAATGGCACCAGTTGGAAACGCTTTAAAAACAAAGTGCCTAAAGTTGGTATACATGATATCGCTATCCATCCTGGTATGCATGATGTCATTCTGGGAACTCACGGAAGAGGAATTATCATTATTGACGATATTTCACCTCTTCGTGCTCTTACTGATGAAAAAATGAAGGAAAATCTGGCCTTCCTGCCTTTACGTCCGTTCAATTTCCATTCCGGGATAAACTTACATGGTTATGGCAGCAATGAGGATTTTGTAGGACCTAATTATGGCAACCTGCCAAGAGTAGCATACCACCTGAAGAAACGACATCTTTTTGGCGATTTGTATATGGAGATATATGATGAGGAAGGACAGTTCATTAAGAAAGTTCAAACAGGTGGACGAAAAGGGATTAACATAGTGGCAATTCCACTCAATCTTGATCCGCCAAGGGTTCCAAAATCACCGGTAATGCTTGGTCAGGCTGCCTTTGGGCCTTCATTACAAGAAGGTACTTATAAGCTCAAGATTATCAAGGGAAAGGCCAGCTATGAAACTGAATTGGTACTGGGCGCAGATCCCAGGCAAAAGCATTCTTCGACTGATCGGAAACTCAGGTTTAAGACTCTCATGAGGGCTTATAATATGTTAGAGGAGTTAGCCGATATCGATGAGAAGCTTTTGGCTATGCAGACAGAGGCTCAGCTTGAGCTTGATAGGGCAAAGAGCAAACGGGCCAAAAGAAAGATTCAGGAGAAGGTTGACGAATACAGCAGTGTGCATGAAAGCATTTCAGCTACTCAAGCCGGGGAAAGTGGTATTCCCGGACAAATCCGGCTCAGAGAAAAAATTGCTGAGGTCTATAGTGCTTTGGGTGCATATAAAGGAGCTCCTTCTAATTTGCAGATGAAGGCTTTAGATTTGTATCAGAAGGAAGTGGAGAGCTTGGGGAGGTGGATTAACTAATGCCAAAAAAAGCTACTTTTACTAAAACAACTCCAATGGAAGATCTCATATTGTTTGCTGCAATTCCTACCAGTCTCCTTTTTGTATTACAAAATGAATGCCTGCCAGATTGTTGCAAATATTCATTGGTTAAGTTAGATAGAGGAAATGATTAAATCAGAAAATAGAAAAATAGCTCAACAAAACAAGCTTATAGTATTTCAAGGCAAGGAAGTTCGCAGGGCGTGGTATAAGAATGAGTGGTATTACTCTTTGGTAGATATTGTTGCAGTTTTATCGGAAAGTAAAAACCCAACAGATTATCTTAAGAAAATAAGGAAGCGGGATAAGGAATTAAAATCCTACATAGGGACAAATTGTCCCCAGGTAGAAATGCAAACTACATCAAAAAAAAGCAGAAATATACTTGCGGGAAATGCAAAAGATGCTTTCCGTTTAATACAGTCAATCCCATCGAAAAATGCCGAACCATTTAAACAATGGTTGGCACAGGTAGGAAAAGAACGTTTAGATGAAATAGAAAACCCGGAACTTACCCAGGTACGAATGAAAGATATTTACGAAAAAAAAGGTTATCCAAAAGATTGGATTGATAAACGATTACGAGGAATAGCCATTCGCCAAAACTTAACCGATGAATGGAAAGAAAGAGGAATAATTGAAAAAAGAGATTATGCAATTCTTACCGCAGAAATTTCAGAAGCAACTTTTGGAATGACCCCAAGCGAATATAGAGAGTTTAAAAATCTGCCCAAAAAATCAAAAATCAATCTTCGGGATAATATGGACGATTTAGAACTGATTTTTTCGATGCTTGGCGAACGAGTTACAACAGAGATTTCTAAAAAGGAAAAACCCGAAACGTTTGTTGAAAATAAAAAAGTAGCTCGCAGAGGCGGTAAGGTTGCAGGTGATGCAAGACGAAATACAGAAAAGGAATTAGGCAGGAGTATCATTTCTGAGAAGAATAATTTCGATGTCGATGGTCAATTGAAATTGGAAGAATAGCTGAACTGTTTAAGTCCTCTTATAATAGGAAGAAAGCTCTTTCTCTCTCCTTAATACTTAAGGAGGGTCGGGGTGGATTAACTATTGCCAAAATGCACTACTTTAACAAAACAACTCCAATGAAAAAGCTCATCTCATTAGCAATTTTAATTGCCAGTCTCCTCGTTACTCCGGTACTATCTCAAAACCTTAACTACACCAAAGAAGTTCTTGAAGAACTATGCTCACCGGAATTTTTCGGTAGGGGTTATGTAAATGACGGAGGACGTCTGGCGGCAGATTATATTGCTTCAGAGCTATCAAAATATAAGGTTAAATCTTTTGGAGACAGCTACTTGCAGCCATTCGAGATGCCAATCAATTCGCAGACCAGGGCAGATGTCTGGTTTGATGGTGTGCCTGTTGCATCTGATGGATACCTGCTTGTTGAAGCTTCCTCTCCATCACTTTCAGGAACATATTCTGTGCTTACCCTGGATGCAGCTACACTCAAGAATTCCAGATTATTTATTCGCAAGGTTCTGGAAAATCCCGATGCTTTCTTTTATCTGGATTCAGTAGGATTGAATAATCCTGAACTGTATAATTTTGCCAAATCAGTGATTGTTAGTCCGCTTATCCCAAAGAAAGGAATAATTGAAGTCGTTCATCGTCTGCCTTTTGGAGTTCCAAGGAAACATTTTGATCCTTATGTAAAAATTCAGATCCATGCCTCGGTAAAGCCAGAGAAGATTTCAGAGATTCGTATTGAAAATGAGAATCGGTTTGTTGAAGCTTATCCATCTCAGAATGTAGTGGGATATGTAAAAGGAAAAACTGATAATTGGATTGTTTATACCGCACATTACGATGGCATGGGGATGTATGGAGATGTACATTTCCCCGGTGCGAATGACAATGGATCAGGAACTGCCATGGTGATAGACCTAGCCAGGCATTTTGCCACAGGTAAAAAGCCGCATTACTCAATTGCATTCATTCTGTGTGCAGGTGAAGAGGCCGGCTTGTTGGGCTCAAAACACTTTGTAAATAATCCCTTAGTCTCTTTGGATAAAATCCGGATGACGATAAATCTGGATATGGTATGCTCAGGTGAAACCGGATGCACTCTGTTTAATGGATTAACATGGCCCATGGAAACTGAGATGATTCAAAAGCTCAACAAAGAGGTAGAAGCTTTTCCTCAACTTCGCGTTGTTGGTCCGGCTGCCAATAGTGATCACCATCCCTTTCATGTTAAGGGAGTACCGGCAATTTTCTTTATTACCAGTGGGAAAGCAGGACCAGGACACACAGCTTTCGACTTTGCTAAAGATGCCTTATTTCCAAGATATGATCAGATGTTTACCCTGATTACAGATTTTGTTGATCAATTGCCTGATACCCCTGAGCCAGTGAGGGATATCAAGTAGATTATCAGCACTGAACCCATTGATATTTATGTCAATCCTACTTTCCTGCCGCTTGTTATAGCTGATCAATACGACGCTTTATGGACTCCCGAACGAATGGACAGGGTAATTACTGCCGCAAAGAAGCACCGGGTAACCATTGAGATCAATAACCGATACCGAATACCAAGTGAAACCTTCATATTAACGCACAAATTTAAGATGCTTAGTGTACTGGCCATCAACCAAGGAGTCTAAGCATTCAGGATGGAATTTGAATCCTTTAACCCGCTTTGATCTGAGTATAGAAAAGACCCCCATTCCATTAACGATATTGCCTTTGGGAACTCCGCCATAGTCTTCTGATGAGTAATATGTGTTAAAATAATCTTTAAAATATTGATCTCCAAAAGTTATTATCAAATCAAAACTGGTCAGCCGCCGGTATAATAAATCCTCGTCCTCAGAGTTTTTGAATGAATTTGCAAAATGACTGAAGAAAAGATCTGGTTCGATATATTTTATTAATTCCTCACTCTGAGGGTCAAATAGAATATCCTTGTATAATATGAAAGTATGATCTTTGTATGCAAGGTTTGGTGCCTTTTCTGTATATTTGATTCGTATAGAAATTTCACAATATTTATATCCTGGATCTATTTTTGATATTATCCTGAGATGAGGAAATTTGTATAGAGATAAATTTGCATCAGGATGTGATGGCTCTACTATTCCAGGTCTTGGAATTACTTTTATTGTTGAAAATGCTGTTGCTTCAATGTCTGAAATTTCAAGTCTTAACCTAAGGTGGTCAATATTTCTATTATAACCAGTGAAATAACCATCCGGGGCATTTATGGTAAGTTTATTCCTTGCTGAAAATATACTTCCAGGAGTTGAAGGAAATATTCCAGGCTCTTTAATGTATGGTCTGCTCACAAAATCGGTACTCCAGATGGGAAAACCATCTTCAAGTCCCTCTAATATTATTGTTGGATTTTGGTAAAATACTAAAGAAGTATCCGATGCCATCTGAAAGGCATTTTGATTCCCACTAAAAGACTTTGTCAAACTTAAGTTGTAACTCCCTTCCTCTAAATCTAGTAAACAATGAATAATTGGGACGCTCGGGGATTCGTTACTTAAGTCTATTTCAGTTTCACAAGAACAAAAAAAACTAATAGCTTGTATTAATATTAATAACCTTATGAAACTGGCAGGCTTCCTTGTCATTTCATTTGTTCTTAATGCACCTTACAGATAAATGGTAATTGTATATTTGGCCATTTTCACTGCTAACATTGTAAATTCCTTTAGTAAGTACGCTGCTTACATGTGCTCTGCGAACGCCAAATGCAAAATCTGATTAAGAGGACCAAAAAGCTTGATTTTTATCAAAGTAATTGCCGCTTAATAAAGGATCTGTTGATAAATTGAGTTTTATGCCATTGTCAAATCTCAATGATGATAACTCTGAGGTGAGAAACTTAATATATTGAACCTGATTCATTACGGATAAAGTATCAAAAAAAGCAGTCCAATCCTGATCAGTTGGAATATGCCAACCTTGTGGGCACAATCCTTGTGAATCAGTACTATAATCCATTACTTCGAGCCAATGGTAAACCCCACCTGTTCTGTCTGGTGTGCTTCCCCTATTATCACCACGTACATATTTTTCAGGTATTCCATTATCTTCCTGACGTTTTGATAAAGGGATTTCTGCACCATACCTAAGATTCTCAGCCATCCACCAATTGCCAGCCACCAAAGCGATTATGTATTGTTCTCCGTCGCGACTATCAATAAGGACGTCAATATCTTTGTTGGAACCCAGTATTTCCACGGCAACTTTGGATGTTGAGACTTGCCCAAAAGCATCTCTCAATTCAACTGTTGTGTTATATATTCCTGGTAAGGGGAACTTGTGTATTGCCTTAATAGCCCCTGAGCCTTTAAGATCAATTGATCCGTCACCTTCAAAGTCCCATCTATACTCAAATCCGTCATTATAAGAGTATAATTTTTCTGATTCAATCCAAAACTCACAATAGATTGTTGTATCCCCAATTAATGGTAAAAACTGTATACTGAATTCGGGTAGAGGAAGGTATTCTGGTTTACAGCCATAAAATAAGATGAAGAATATATATATGTAACTACTCAGACTCTTGCGTTTTGGACGGTTCTCATCCTGTGATGGGGGAATAGAACTGTTATTGCTGTTCTTAGGCGTTTTATATTTTGATAATCTTGCTTTCAATGCAGCATTTTCTTTTTCTAAAATAGGGATACGTTTATTCTCTTCTTCCAATTGTGAAACTCTTAGCCTTAAAGCTTGAATTTCTCTAAAAAGTATCTCTATGGTAATGACTTCGGACATGGAAAACTATTTTCTACAAAAATGGCATCACAAGTCTCATCATCAAGAAGCGATACATTATCAACAATAGTCTGGTATTCAAACTCATACCGCTCATACCCAAAACCCTTCTCGACACCCATGATCTGGCGGATCAGATGATCATAATTGGCAATGTGA
>JAYEFL010000123.1:0-3491 GCA_034658635.1 Bacteroidota bacterium
TGGAAAACAGAAGATGGTGAGGAGATTAAATGCCTTGGCTCAGTAGCTGAACTGAAAGCTGAAATTGAAAAATCTGTTAGCGCAGGTTTTATGTCCAATAATCCTCTGAAGAATTTTGTCGAAGGTGACAATTCACAGCAGAATTACTCGCTTTTCGACCTCCATCGTCCGTATGTTGATGATATTTTCCTTGTCTCGGATTCAGGAGCAAAAATGACACGCGAACCTGATCTTATCGATGTTTGGTTTGACTCAGGAGCCATGCCTTTTGCCCAGTTGCATTATCCATTTGAGAACAAGGATGATCTGATGAAATTCTTCCCGGCCGACTTTATCGCCGAGGGGGTAGATCAAACACGCGGATGGTTCTTTACCATGCATGCAATAGCTGTAATGCTCTTTGATTCAGTTGCTTTCAAGAATCTTGTGTCACACGGATTAGTTCTCGACAAAGAAGGAAACAAGATGTCGAAGCGCCTGGGCAATACTGTTGATCCCTTTGAAGTGATCGATAAATATGGCTCAGACCCTCTGCGCTGGTACACCGTTACCAATGCACCGCCCTGGGATAATCTCAAATTTGACCTTTCCGGAGTGGATGAGGTCAGAAGAAAATTCTTCGGAACTATTTACAATACATATTCATTCTTCAGTTTATACGCCAATGTTGACGGGTTTAAATATTCTGAACCAGAAATTCCGATGGATGAACGTCCGGAAATCGACCGTTGGATTTTATCATTATTGAATACGATGATAAGGGAGGTAGACGGATATCTGGATGATTATTTTCCGACAAAATCATCCAGAGCAATTCAGGAGTTTGTTGTTGAGAATCTGAGTAACTGGTATGTTCGCCTGACAAGAAAACGTTTCTGGGGTGGCGAATATGATAAGGATAAGATTTCTGCCTATCAAACTCTCTACACTTGTCTGGAAACTGTGGCCAGGCTCTCGGCCCCATTTGCACCATTTTATATGGATCAGTTATTTCTGGATCTGAACAAAGGGACTGGCAGAGATACTACTGAATCAGTTCATCTCAGCCAATATCCTGAGTGTAATGAAGCCCTCATTGATAAGAACCTGGAAGAGCGGATGCACCTGGCTCAAAGAGTATCCTCACTCGTTTTGGGTTTGAGAAGAAAAGTCAATATAAAGGTTCGACAGCCCCTGGCCAGGATAATGGTTCCGGCTATAAATCAGCATTTTGCAGATCAGATAGACGCTGTTACGGCAGAAATCATCAAATCAGAAATCAATGTTAAGGAAATTGAATTCCTCGACGACACATCCGGTATCCTCGTAAAAAAAATCAAGCCTAATTTCAAATTGCTAGGCAAAAAGCACGGCAAAAACATGAAAGCCGTAAGCGCAGCAATAGCCAACTTCACCCAGGAAGATATCAAAGAAATAGAACAAAAAGGAATAATATTATTGAAAGGGTTGAAAATTTTCAACCCCAACCCCAACCCTAACCCTAACCTCAACCCCAACCCCAACCCTAACCTCAACCCCAACCCCAACGGAACAGACAAGGAAATCACCCTCCTCCTTGAAGAGGTCGAAATCCTCTCCGAAGACATCCCCGGCTGGTTAGTAGCCAACGATGGAAACCTGACTGTAGCTTTAGATATTACCATTACCGAGGAGCTCAAACAGGAAGGAATTGCCCGGGAATTTATCAATCGGATACAAAATTTGAGAAAAGACAGTGGTTTTGAAGTAACCGATAAAATCGAAGTATTTATCCAGCGTCATGACGCTATTGAAAAGGCCCTGATAAATTATCGGCAACACATTGGTAATCAAACACTAGCAGAAACAGTAGAGCTGGTTGATAAGATAGACCCGGAGTTTGCCAGAGAAGTGGAACTAGAAAATGATATAAAAACCTTTTTACAGATTAAAAAACTTAATTAATAGTTTACCAATGTGTAACTTGCACCTTGACCAAATTGAAAAATTAAGTATATTACTGCAAAATTAGAAGTCATGGGAGAGAAGACCAGATATACAAATGACGAATTGGTTGAATTCAAAGAACTCATCCTTTTCAAAATAGCAAAAGCAAAAGAAGATCTTGATTTGTTAAAGAAAACTTTGGCCAATCAGGATGGCAACGACACACAGGATACTTCACCAACATTCAAGGTACTGGAAGAAGGAGCCAGTGTGATGTCGCGAGAGGAAGTTGGAAAGCTTGCCCAGCGTCAGTCTCAGTTTATTCAGCACTTACAGGCTGCCCTTGTACGTGTGGAAAACAAAACCTACGGTGTCTGCAGGCAAACAGGAAAGCTGATCTCAAAACAAAGATTACGCGCTGTACCACACGCAACCCTGAGTATAGAAGCAAAAAAACAACAGAAGTAATATTCGTCTTTCGTCATTCGTCTTTCGTCATTCGGAAGAGCTCAACTTATCCGGTCCCTGAGCGAAGTCGAAGGGCAGTTTTCAGAGCTCAGAAAGACAAAAAAATGACGTTTAGACCATTTGACCCAATCACCTATGCGAATTCAGCACAAGGCCATCTTGCTAATCCTCCTCATCCTCATTGCGGATCAGGTAATTAAGTTCATCGTAAAAACCAACATGTATTTGGGTGAGAGTATCCCGGTGTTCGGAGATTGGTTTCAGATATATTTTATTGAAAATAACGGGATGGCTTTCGGATATGAGTTCGGTGGCAAATTAGGAAAAGTACTACTTACCTCATTTAGAATTGTAGCAGTTACTGGTCTGCTTTTCTTCATTCGGGCTATGATAAAAAAAGGAGCTCCCACCGGTTTCATTCTTGCTTTAGCCATGATCACAGCAGGAGCCGCCGGTAACATCTTCGACAGTATGTTTTACGGAATGATATTCTCAGAATCCTCTTATGGCAATCCGCTCGTTGACGGTTCAGGCATAGCCACTTTATTTCCAGAAGGTGGTGGATACGGCACCTTCATGCATGGCAAGGTGGTAGACTGGACTTACTTTCCCATAATAAAAGGGCACTGGCCCGAGTGGTTCCCCTGGAAAGGCGGACAACAATTTCTCTTCTTTCGTCCCATCTTCAACCTTGCCGATTCCTGCATCACCGTAGGAGTTGGGTGGGTGTTACTATTTCAGAGGAAGTTTCTGAGGACGGTTTAAGAACACCCCCTCCAAACATTATCACTGCAACTTTATGGGGCGCTATTCCTGGTATCACTGCAACTTCAGAAGGGTACCAACCCAAGGCTTCGAAGCTTAAGTCAGAGCACGGTGTCATTCCCGCGAAGGCGGGAATCTCCCTGGGTGCTGGCGTTGTTGGGGTTGGTGTTCTTTCTGGTATCACTGCAACTTCAAAAAAGCGCCAACCCAAGGCTTCGAAGCTAAAGTCAGGGCACGGTGTCATTCCCGCGAAGGCGGGGACCTCCCTGGGTGCTGGCGTTGTTGGGGTTGGTGTTCTTTCTGGTATCACTGCAACTTCAAAAAAGCGCCAACCCAAGGTTTCGAAGCTAAAG
>JAYEFL010000124.1:0-40189 GCA_034658635.1 Bacteroidota bacterium
TGAGCCCTGTGCCTTGAGCCCTGAGCCTTGAGCCTTGAGCCCTGTGCCTTGAGCCCTGAGCCCTGAGCCTTGAGCCTTGAGCCCTGTGCCCTGAGCCTTGAGCCTTGAGCCTTGAGCCCTGAGCCTTGAGCCTTGAGCCTTGAGCCCTGAGCCCTGAGCCTTGAACCTTGAGCCTTCAGCCTTCAATCATCTCAATAAAATCATCAAACAAAAACTCAGTATCCGTAGGTCCGCTACTTGCCTCAGGGTGAAACTGTGAACTGAAGAAAGGTTTTGACTTGTGTCTAATTCCCTCATTGGTATTATCGTTAAGATTTCTGAACAAGGGTTCCCAATCTTCTCCAAGAGCTTGATCATCAAGAGCAAACCCGTGATTTTGAGAGGTGATATAGGCTTTGTTTGTACCTACCTGCAGAACAGGTTGATTATGACTGCGGTGCCCATATTTTAATTTGTACGTAGAACCACCTGCTGCTAGTCCGAGTAGTTGGTTGCCCAGACAAATACCAAAAATCGGGCGATCTTTATCCATGGCATCTTTCAAACGGTCAATAATTATGTGGCACAAAACAGGATCACCGGGCCCGTTTGAAATAAACAAACCATCATAATCAACTTCTGAAAAATCATAATCCCACGGTACCCTGAGAACGGTTGTGTCTCTCCTTACCAGACAGCGGATAATATTATTCTTGACTCCGCAATCCACCAGTACAATAAGGTTTTTGCCTTTTCCATATTGCACAGGTTCTTTGCAGCTCACCAGGTCCACCAGATTATCCTGATTAGGATCATAGAATGGGATATCTGTTTCATCAAATAGTATTTTACCCAGCATTGATCCTTTCTCTCTGAGATGTTTGGTCAGAGCTCTGGTATCTATTCCATAAATTCCAGGTATGCCGGAATCATCCAGCCAGTTTCCTAAACTTTGATCTGCATTCCAATGACTGTAAGAAAAGGAGTAATCAGATATCACCAGGCCAGCAATATGGATTGTATCAGATTCAAAAAATTTCAGGAGTCCATGTTCCATTTGTTTCCCAGGTACTCCGTAATTACCAATGAGTGGATATGTCAACACAAGGATTTGTCCTTTGTACGATGGATCCGTAATGCTTTCAGGATAACCAGCCATGGACGTATTGAATACCACCTCTCCAGCTCCAGAGGATTTATGACCAAATGACCAGCCCTTGAATTCTGTTCCATCTTCAAGAACAATTCGGGCTGCTTGTGGAGCGATTGGGTTCGTCATAGTATCTTATTTATTAATTGTATCAGAATAATATGCTTTTGCTTTGGAACGTAAATTATAGCCTAAACTCATCACTTCACCGTAAGCTCCTGTTGAGCGCAGAGCTATCACATCACCTCTTTGAGTCTGAGGTAATTCAATTGCTTTACCAAAACAATCGGATGACTCACATATTGGTCCTACCACATCATAACGCAGCGGTTTTCCTGAGGAACTCAGATTTTCAATCTTATGATAAGCCTGATAAAGTGCAGGTCGAATCAATTCAGTCATGCCAGCATCTAAAATAGCAAAATTGGTTTTAACACCTTCTTTTACGTATAAGACTCTGGATATTAAACTTCCACACTGTGCAACCAAAGCTCTGCCAAGTTCGAAATGAACTTCTTGTCTGGGACTTAAGCGTAAATTATCATGAAAGATCTTGAAAAACAGATTAAAGTCAGGAAGTTTGTCGGGATCAAAATAATCTATTCCCAATCCACCACCAAGATTAATATGAGAGGGAATAATTCTTCTTTCCAGGAACCATTTCTGGATTTCATTCACCCTCAGACACAGTCCTTTAAAGACATCCATGTCATTTATTTGCGAACCAATATGAAAGTGCAGACCGCTTAGGAGCAGGTGTTTAGAGCCTTTCAGTGTGTCCAGAACCTTTTCGAATTCCCATGGATTGATTCCAAATTTATTCTCTTCGATCCCAGTGGTTATATAATGATGCGTTTTGGCATCAATATTTGGGTTAATCCTAAGTGCGATGCGGGCTGTTTTTCCCATCTCTCCGGCCAGAGTATCAATAACTTGCAACTCCTGAACAGATTCTACGTTAAAAGTGAAAATATCAAGCTCAAGGCCAATTCGGATTTCTTTATCACTTTTTCCAACCCCTGCAAAAGCAATCCCTGACGAGGGGAACCCTGCTGCAGAAGCTTGTTTTACCTCATTGCCACTCACACAATCTGCACCAAATCCATGCCTGAGCATGGATTCCAGTATACGTTCATTCGAATTAGCTTTTAAAGCATAGTGCATGTGGTATCCATATCCGTAGCAGGCTGTGGCGGCTGCAGTCAGATTCTTTTCCAGCAACTCCATATCATAGAAGTAAAATGGAGTTGACCGGCTATTAAACAAACTTAGATCTAAGCTGGTTTTCATTTTACTTGAATAATTGCTTGCTGAGTTCATTAAGGGCCTTTTCTTTATCAGTTGAATTAATCAATAAGCTTATATTATTACTGCTACTGCCATAAGAAATCATACGCAAAGGAATTTCAGACAAAGCATTCAGAACCAGTCTGGCAACTCCCTTTCGTTCTGCTATCAAATCTCCTACTACACAAACAATCGATTGGTCATGTGTGACTGATACCGTACCATATTTCTGCAGGTTGTCAATTATTGCATCAAGATGCTCAATGTCATCGATAGTTACAGAAACTGATACCTCCGATGTGGTTATCATGTCAATAGATGTTTTGTGGCTTTCAAAGATTTCAAATACTTTTCTCAAAAAACCATAGGCTAAAAGCATTCTTCCTGAACGTATCCTGATTGAGCTTATTCCGTCTTTTGCCGCAACTGCTTTGATTTTTCCCTTTCCGCTTACTTTCTCTGTAATCAAAGTTCCTGGTGAATCAGGGTGTAGAGTATTTTTCAGTCTTACAGGGATGTTCTTTAGCTGAGCAGGTCTAACGCTGGTAGGATGCAGAATTTTGGCTCCAAAATAGGCCAGCTCCGCAACTTCATCGAAGGAGAGCTCGTCAATTCTTTTTGTGCCTGTAACAACTCTCGGATCGTTATTATGAAATCCATCAATGTCTGTCCATATCTGAATTTCTTCAGCATCTATTGCCGCACCAATGATTGAAGCAGTATAATCAGAACCACCACGTTTTAAATTGTCAATTTCTCCAAAAACATCTCTGCAGATAAACCCTTGGGTTATAAAGAGATTAGAATCAGGGTGTTGCGATAGCTCCCTGTTGAGGTTCTCACGAATGTAATAATTATCCGGCTCCTGATCTTTGTCGATTCGCATGAAAGAAAGCGCAGGTAATAAAACTGATTCGATATCAATTTCTTCTAAATGATAGTGCATCAGTGCAGTGGAAATCATTTCTCCTTGTGCCAGAACAGCCTTCTCCTCAAAAAGGGTAAACAAATCATGGTTAAACGATTCCAGATATTCAAAATGGTATTGAATTAATTCATTTGCTTTGCCTTTACCTGCTTCAGTGTCAAAGAGTTCATCAATAACCCTTATATAATACTGTTTGAGAGAGTTCAGGTGCTTTTTGGCATCATGCTTCTTATTTTTATATAAAACGGCCGCATATTCAAGCAACTGATTTGTTGTTCCTGACATAGCTGAAAGTACAACGATTTTTGTCTTGCCTCCAACTATCAGCTGTCCAACATTTTTGATTCTCTCTGCTGTGCCTACTGAGGTCCCTCCGAATTTAAGTACCAGCATCTTGTTGTCGTAGTTAATTCTCCCGAGGCAAATTACTTCGGGCGATATATTAATATATTTATCGGGAATTATCCCGGATAGAAGTTGTTTTCCGGGATTCAAAGTTACACATTCACTATATTATCTGCATTATCATTGTGGAAAAAAAGTTAAGTTTGTTAGCTGATTAGCCGATATATTTATGTTGAAAAAGATTCTTCCCTTTCTTATCATCTTATTATTACTAATCCCAATCGGATTATTTATCTATTTTTTTAAGGATAAAGCGATTCCGGATAACCGGATTGATGCCATTGAGGTGGTGCCGGTAGATGCGATAATGGTCTTAGAGTCAAGAGCAGTACCCGTTCTGATTCAGTTATTTAATACAAAGCATCAGATTTGTGATGATCTCAAGCACCAGGATGCATTCAGACCTTATATTGAGGGTTTAATGGAATTGGATTCTGTATTGCTAAAGGATAAGGTTTTAGCAGACAAGATGAATCTGATGCCCGGAATTCTCTCTATACATCAAACAGGGGATAATAAGTTTCAGCCACTATTGATTCTTCAGAGTAACGGACGTTTGGGATATAGAGATTTTTTGAGATTAGCTTCACAATTGACAGACAAGGAGGGGGAGCATAAGGAGAAAACCTATAGCAGGACAAAAATACATCAGATAAAATTCACCGATGAAGCAATTTTTCCTGATTTATGTATAGCAAGTGTCAAGAAATACTTGGTTATTAGTCCTAGTGACCTATTGGTGGAGGATGTAATAAGACAGGCAAGATCAGGGATTAGTCTGAATCAGGATGAAGATTTCAAAAAGGCAGCTTCAGTTTCCGGACAAAATGCTGATGCCAATCTTTACGTAGATATTGAGCGCTTTACTGACATGGTATCTATGATTATGAATCCGGGTATTTCAGGTTTTATGAAGGAGTTTAACCGTTATGGAGCATGGCTGGAATTAGATATTACTCTTCGCGAAGATATGGTGGTGGCTTCTGGTTTTGGATTTGCGGGAGATACATTAGTATGGTTGGATATTTTTCAGGATCAGGCACCACAAAAGAATCTGTTGGATCAGGTTTTACCTGCAAATTCCCTTAGTTTCATTAGCTATGGAATAGAAAAGCCTTCAGCATTTTTCGAAAAAATTAAGGCTCTGTATAAAGGGTCAGGATATGAGCAAAATAGAATTAATTCATATACACGCTTGTCACGCGAGATAGGAGAAGACCTATCTGCTGCTTTTGCTGATTTTGTTGACCATGAAGCTGGTATTGCATGGATACCAGGGAAAAATGGTCAGGCTTTGCCTGTTGTTGTCGTAAAATCCCGAAGTCAGAATCTGGCCTCAGAGAAGTTGTTGTCCTGGGTACAGATCAAAGCAAAGAAAGAAAATAAAAGAGTTCAGGATTATCGTTATATCTACCGCCCAGACCAAGATCGGCAGCACAATATTTATCGCTTGCCAGTATCTGGAATTCCTGAGCTATTATTTGGAAATCTGTTTGCAGCAGTAAAGGGAAAATATTTTGGATTCTCGGGAAACTATTTATTATTGGCAGATGACAGGCAAGCCATTCAGGATATAATATATTATAAGGAGCTGAAAAGAACTCTTAGCACAGATCAGGTATATCTATCTGTTATCGGACAGATTGGAATGAGAAATAATTTTGTTTTCTACCTGGCTCCTTTCAGATCCAAAGAATTTCTGGCTTCAAAGACTAATGATAGATGGACGGCTCTAATAGCAGAAAATGAGGAGTTTATGCAGCGATTGGGGGCTGTGTCGATGCAAGTTCAGTCGAGAAATTCAAATTTCTATCATAATATGTTTATCCGGCTCTCTGAATCCGTAAGCGACGCTCCCCAGACTGTTTGGCAAAGTCGCCTTGGTACAACCTTAAACTTCAAGCCGGTCTTTACTATTAATCACAATACCAAGCGAAAAGAAATCTTCCTTCAGGATGAAGGCCACATTGTGTATCTGGTAAATACAGCCGGTCGTGTACTGTGGAAACATCCATTAAATGAAGCCATTAATTCTGAAGTCTTTCAGATTGATTTCTATAAAAATGGCCGACTTCAGTTCTTATTCTCCACAAAGAGTGCTTTGCACCTACTTGACCGTGAAGGTAATTATGTTGAAAAATACCCTATAAATCTACGGTCTGAAGCAAGCAATGGAATGGCCTTATTTGATTATGACTCAAGAAAAGAGTATAGATTGTTTATTGCCGGGATTGATAAGAAGATTTATGTATACGATAAAAATGGAGCTCTTGTTAACGGATGGAAATTCAAGGGTACTGAAGGCCTGGTGACTTCAGAGATTCAACATCACAGAATTGGTACAAAAGATTACATTGTGGTGGCAGATCCGATGCGGGTATACATTTTAAATCGTAAGGGAGATACACGTGTTTCTCCCTCACGACAATTTGCTAAATCAGCAAACAATGCTCTGATCCTTGACAGGCAATCTTCCAAAGGTGCTCGTTTGATTACTACTGACGTGGAAGGAACTGTTTGGTATACCTATTTTTCAGGTGCGGTTGAGCAAAAGAAATTGTCTGGTTATAGTGCTGATCATTACTTCAAATATGATGATATAGATGGTGATGGGAGAAAGGATTTCATATTTGCTGACCAGGACAGACTGGAGGTTATTTCTGCTGATGGTAAAAGATTATTCTATGAGAAGCTTGGTGGTAAAATCACACATTCTCCATCTATCTACAGATTTCCTGGTAATTCCAGAGAGATCGGTGTTGTAACCAGAAATCAGGAAGAGATTTATCTTTTCAAAGCTAATGGAAAGCAACATGAAGGCTTCCCTCTTCGAGGCCGTACCCCATTTTCAATTGGCTATCTCGATCCCTCAAGAAAACAATTCAATTTATTGGTTGGTGGTGATGATCTGTTTCTTTTGAATTACCGCGTCAATTAATTATTTACTTTTGCGGTGAAATTATGGGGTCTCTGGAATTATTGTTGATTGCTTTGGGCTTATCGCTTGATTCATTTGCTGTATCTGTTTGCACTGGAATGACACAGAAGCGCGTACTAATAATTCAGGCGGTTAAAATGGCTGTTGTTTTGGGATTAATTCAGGGATTCGCCCCTGTTCTGGGTGGATGGTTTGGCTTAGGAGTAAAAAGTTTAATCCAGCAACTGGATCATTGGATTGCCCTGTTGTTATTATCTTTCATCGGTGGCAAAATGGTTTTCGACGGAATCAGGAACAAAAAGACTATCCCAAAAGGAAATCTTATGAAGATGGCCGCCCTTATTACCATGGGATTGGCCACCAGCGTAGATGCTGTTGTTGTTGGAGTTAGTTTTGGTCTGGTTGGTGTTGCCTTATGGAAGGCTGGGTTAATCATAGGATTAATTACTTTTATTGCAGTATTTTTTGGAGTCTTTTTAGGAGTACGTTTCTCTGGCCTTGTAAGGATGCGACTCGAAATTATTGCTGGCATTGTGCTAATTGGCCTTGGCGTTCGAATATTTGTTGAGCATATGATAAATAATATATAGGAATTAAATTATGGCATTAATCAGATATATTGCGGCCTTCCTCCTTTTCTATTTTGTTTATAAAGCGGTGGTAGGTTTATTTAGAGGCAAAAGAAAAACTTCTCCCTTCGCAGAGTCGGAAAGGAAAGCTGATAAGGAAAAAAAGCGTCAAAAACTGATTCCGGAAGATGAAGGCGAATATGTTGATTTTGAAGATATCGAAAAAGAATAGTTTTTATAAACTTTACAGGGGGCGAAGTATAACTCTTAACATAGCTTTAACATCATATCAGGTTTAGTCCTGTTAAATATCAGCTATGCCAAATTGCGATTAGTAGTATATTTGGCTTTGCAGAAATCTTGTATTAAACAATACCACATATGATTAAGAAATTACTAAATCAATTATTCTCAATGCAAGTCATGGGAGTATTGGTAATTCTGCTGGCTGTTGCTATGGCAGTTGCTACTTTTATCGAAGATTCCTCAGGGGCAATAGCTGCAAAAGCATTGGTATACAATGCATGGTGGTTTGAATTAGCTATTCTCATTACGTTTATCAGCATTCTTTTGAATATTTTCAAGTTCAAACTCTACCGCATAAATAAATTACCAGTTTTTCTCTTCCATTTTTCTTTTCTGGTGATTATCCTTGGAGCAGGAATAACCCGTTATATCAGCAATGAGGGCACTATGCATATCAGAGAAGGTGCTTCAGCAGATCAGTTTATGAGCTATGAAACATTTTTCTATGCTTCTGCCATGGAAGGTGATGATCTTGTAGAAATTAAGCAAATGATTCTGCTCTCGGCCCGAAGCAAAAATCAAGTACACAAAAGCTTAAGAGTTGATGGTCACAAGATCAGGTTTAAGAGTACTGATTATATTTCCGGACGACAAATGGCTGCTCAAATGGGTGGCGGTAGCCAGTTGGATGTGCTTAAGCTTGAAGTTACTGTTGACGGTTATAAAGAAGAAATACTGATTCGGGGAATGTTGAGACAAGCTCTTCGCATATCTGAATACGAAATAAATGGTGTGACCTTTAAGGCTGGTTTTGGAACCATAGCTTCTCCCTTGCCGTTTGAAATAAAGCTAATTGATTTTCAACTTGAAAGATATCCAGGTTCCAATAGTCCCTCATCTTATACCTCCGAAGTAATCTTATTGGATAAAAATGAAGGAGTGGAAATGCCTTATCGGATATTTATGAATAATATTCTGAAATATAAGGGGTATCGTTTTTATCAGGCATCCTTTGATCAGGCTGATGAGATGGGCACTACTTTGAGTGTCAATAACGATGCTCTGGGTACCAGTGTAACCTATTTGGGTTATTTCCTGATGATAGCAAGCATTCTCTTGTCATTATTTGCTCCCGGAAGTAGGTTTGTAAGACTGATAAAGGATTCTGCGAAACCCGTGAAGGCCGGAGCCCTGCTTTTATTGCTTTCAATCGGACTATCACTGCAAGCCCAGAATACTCCTTCTGTATCAAAATTGCTTCAGAAGGAGGCAAAAGAATTCGGCAAGATATGGGTCCAGGGATCAGATGGAAGATTTGAACCCGTCAATACTCTTGCACAGGAACTGACGCGCAAAATTTTTAAGCAAAACCGATATGGTGAACTGTCAGCAGAGGAATTCTGGCTCAGCATATTGTTGGATCCTGTTAAATGGGAAGCTATTCCATTGTTTGAGTTGGAAAGACCTGAACTATCAGTGATCCTGAGAATAAATGGATCAAAAGCAGCCTTTAGTGATTTCTTTCAGGGTAATCAGTATCGACTGAAACAGATGGTTGATGAGGCAATAAGTAAAAGACCCAATGAGCGCAGTTCCATGGATAAGTCTATTATTAAACTGGATGAGCAGCTTAATGTATTTTATCTTTGCATAAACGGACAATACCTGAGGATCTTTCCTGACCTGAGAGACTCACGTGGTAGATGGTTGGATCTTTCGAGCAATGCTAAAGGTCTTCCTGAGAAGGATTCTTTATTCATCAAATCAGCTTTTAATGAATACCTGAATGCGATAGGAGGGGGTAATACCTCTATGTCGCGGAAATGGAGAGAGGCCATCACTCAATATCAGGAGCAGCATGGTTCTGAGGTAATCCCAGCAGAGACAAAAGCCAGGCTTGAGATTCTGTACAACAGGATGCTTGTCTTTGAGAGACTAGCACCCTTCTATGCAACTATCGGCCTGATTCTGTTGATTATACAATTCTTGGCTATGTTCAAGCCGAAGAAATGGCATGCAAGGCTTACATCAGGACTTGCTGTTTTGTTTGGTTTAGGTTTTATTCTGCATTCAATAGGTTTGGCTGTCAGGTGGTATGTGTCGGGGCATGCTCCTATGAGCAATGGCTACGAATCAATGATATTTGTTGCCTGGGGAACACTTTTGGCCGGACTGATCCTGATGAAAAGGTCTAAAATGGCTTTGTCATTAACAGCCATTTTAGCTGCTTTATCCCTTTTAGTAGCCCATTTAAGCTGGATGAGTCCTGAAATTACACCTCTGGTGCCGGTTTTGAAATCTCCCTGGCTGACTATACATGTTGCTGTTATAATGACCTCCTATTCATTTCTTGGCCTTGGTGCATTAATTGGTTTTGTGGTGATGTTTCTGTATATCTCAAAAACAAAAAGGAATAGTGAGCTTGTGGACAGACATATTACTCACCTGACAAAAATGAATAAGATTGTTCTGATTGTAGGATTGTATCTGATTACTATTGGTTGCTTCCTTGGTGCAATATGGGCTAATGTCTCCTGGGGCAGATACTGGGGATGGGATCCAAAAGAAACATGGTGTTTGATTTCTATATTGGTTTATTCCTTTGTTATCCACATGCATCATTTTAAGGGGATGAAAAATGACTTCTCATTCAACCTTGGTAGCCTTTTGTCATTTGGATCGATACTAATGACATACTTTGGTGTGAATTATTTCATGGCTGGTATGCACAGCTATGGAGGAGGTGCAGCACCTGTAATTCCAATTGGTGTTTATGTTGCCTTAATTATGATTGTAGCAATCGTTTACTGGGCTTATTTCAGCCAGCAAAGATTCGAGAAAAAATAGTTTATTTCTATTTAATACATCTGACAGAATTCAGGTAGCTTCTGCCTAAGGTCAGCTGCCAAATCTGATCTTTATCTTTTTGCAAGCTAAAGGCCCATGCATTATCTCCGGATGCACTGGTTGATGTCCAGTAATTGACAACAGTACCTGCATATTGTGATCCTCCACTACTACTTATCTGACCTGCGTATCTCATTCTGAAATCAGTTGAACCACCATCTTCCAGTTGTTCACGGGCGTTTTCCTCTCCTCCCAGAAATTCGAATAGTTTTTCCCATTCAGCAACAGTTGGGATATGCCAGCCCTGTGGACACAAACCGCGGGCTTTTTCACTTCCAGAGCCTGCCATCGCATTGGTCCAGGTATACAGACCACCATATATATCGCAGTTTGCCAGTGAGTTACCATAACAAGCCCGATTGGTAGAATTTTTGAGATTCTCTGCTGTCCACCACTGAGTTCCAATTTTAACGGTTCCATATGTATCACCAGAATCAGAATCAATAATAATTCCTGTTTCGTTTGTTCCTCCTGTAGTTGTAACTATTACAGAAGAGCTTGCGGTTAGGCCTCCAAGGTCAATGGCTTCCATTGTAATCTTGAACTGACCTTCTGTGCCAAATTTATGATAAACCGTTTTCTGATCAGAGTATTCTGTATCCCATGTGCCATCTGAATCAAAATCCCATCTTACCTTAAGTTGGTATTCCCAGTCTTCATCATCTTTGGTAGCGTTAGCATCAAAGTAAAAGTTGGTTGTGAGATTCCCATAATTAGCTCCGGTAAAGAAACTGGCTTTCGGAGGTCGGTTGGCATGCTCAACTACTAAATCTCTTACAGTCTGGTTTGTTAGTCCGTATTTATCGCTAATCTCAAGTCTGACAGATGTTTCTCCTTCATCTTCAAACAGATGCTCGGTAACCGGGTTGGTCAGATAGTCAGTATCGAAAATATCGTCTCCGTCAAAATCCCAGCGGTAAGTAAAAGTGTTAGTCTCTTCGTCAGGGTCGTAGCAGGCAGAAGCATCGAAGGTGAAAACATCAACCGAAGTCCCATTTTCGGGAGTCCAATTGAAATCAACAAATAAATCTTTATTGTGTAGGCTAACGATAACAATTTGATCAGCACTGGCAGATAAACCAGAGGGGTCTCGAACTGCCACGATTGCTTTATAGTGATCAGGACCAGTATAAATATGTGTTATAACGGGATCTGACTTCCATTGGGTATTCCAGGACCCATCCCCTTCAAAATCCCATCTGAATAATAAAGTGCTTAAAGAATCTTCATCATCTGTTGTTCCCGAGGCATCAAGAACATATTCAGTTCTGATATGACTGTTATCTGGTGTGACAATTAGTTTAGCATGGGGCGCACTATAGCCTTGAACAATCTCAATATCAGTTGATATGGTGTCTCTGAGTCCGCCTTCATTTCTGACTTCCATTACTACAGTATAGTTGCCTTTTAACCAAAAACGATGATCCAGTACTCTTGAACGAGTGAAATGAGTATCCCATATTCCATCATTATTCCAATCCCACCTGAAGAACATCATAGTATCAACAGTACCCGGATTAGTACTCTGACTGGTGATAAATTTAAACATAGTTGTAGTGTTCCCCTGAGTAGGAGAACTATAGAAGTTTGCCTCTGGTGGGTAAACGATCTTGTCTTTGGGGTCGCAGTTTGACATAAGGGTTACAATAAAAGGAACCGCTATTGCCAGAATTAGTATCGTTCTTAATTTCATGCTTATTGAGTAAACTGTGGTACCACATGTGTGGGTTCATTGACTCTGATATCAGCCCGGCCAATTGCCCATTTCATTCCGAATTGTCCTCCAGGAAAACTTGCAGCAGAGCAGGAGTCACCCTGAGCTATACAAATAATCCCAGCCTGGTAATAGTATGATCCAGGTTCAAGCCGGATATTATAAACAAGGGTAGTATTGTACACATTAGCAACATAGCAGAAATTGCCTTTGTACAGTTCTTCAGCAGATACTGCAAGACTAAGATCTGCTCTTAATACACGGTTTGGGGGGAGAAATGATCCGGGTATCCGGAATTCAACTTCTAAGGTACCATATTCTTTTACCTCTCCAACAGTACCGCCACCACCTCCTCCTCCTCCTCCGGGATCATCCTCAGGATCACATCCAAGCAAAAAGGTAAGAACAAATAACGATAGTAAAATGGTTTTTATTGACTTCATAATAATCTTCGTCCTTAGTCGTTAGTCGTTAGTCGTTAGTCTTTTGTCGTTAGTCTTTAGTTCTATTCTCTGATTCCGTTATGATCCAGAAACATCAGTTCTTTTGTTAGCTGGCCGTATGCAATCGAATCAATTGTTGTAGAGGCAAGATCCATGCCCATCATTTTACGGGTTGCAATTGTACTGAAAACGCCTATGCCGTTGGTTATATTTGAATAAATGGGCTTTTCCATCAGTGCACCATCAGATGGGGCGGTGGATTCAATGTAAAACTTTAGTTCAGTACCAGCACTCATAATATAGAAATCAACTCCTATTACTTCTCGTATAACCCCTGGGTCAGCAGGTATTCCATCTGCCAGGATATAAAAGAACCGGGTACCACTAATATCACGTGATAAATAATCTACGTTTGAGATAGGATTTGAAAATGCCTGAGGCCAGTCGAGATACTTCTCAACAGTAAGACCTTCTTTTGTTTCCTTGTACCAGAATCGTACCACAACCTGATATATGCCTGCATTTTCTACCGGCTTCCAGCGTGTTGTATAATTAACCCCAATATTCAAACTTACTTTCCTTATTTTTAGGTCTATAGGGTCAATCACGTTTAAAAGGCCTACTGCCTTAGTCTGAGCGTAGACAATTTTCTCATGATTCTCAACGTAAATATTCAGCATGTAAAGATCTTCAGCTTCAATCCGGGCTTCAGTTCTGTAAATTGTATTTCTTCCACTCGGGAAAAACCCAGTATCCTTAGGGATTTCTGTGCTTGGTTCAAATTCATAGAACTCCACAGGCTTATTATTTTCCCATTTTTCTAATACAATCTGGATATTACCTTCAAAGTACTGGCTATCAAGAAGAGGAGGATTCTGCAAAGCGGCAGATTCCAATAAATAGGTCTTGTTCAATTTTAAATATTGCACAGAGTCAGCAGTATTCAAAAGACAGTATACAATAGGTACCTCAAGGTTTGGAGTGTTAATGTCAATCTCAGTTTCACAAGAGTAGAAAACTGATGTCAGAAGCAACATCAGACTCCCTGTCCACAGTACGCCAAATTTTCGCATGCGCTTATTCATTCAATACTATTTATGTTGGATCATAAAAATGCCAATAAGTTTAATTGGGGGACAATTATAAAGGGCGGCGTAAAAATATAATACCTTGCCTTAATAACAAAGGACAAGGAGCATTATTGTATGAGATTTCACAATTTTTAAGGTATTGACAACCTTCTTTTCTTAAAATTGCCAATTTTAACAGCTATAGAGCCAATAATATATTCCAGAACCAAAGTGAAAATAATGGCTGCTCCCGAAGGGATATCAAGAAACCATGCCATGACAAGACCGGAAAGTGATCCAATAAATCCAAATATTATGGAGAGATAGAGGATCTTTTTGAAATTGTTGGTAAGCAGCATTGCTAGATTCTGAGGAACTGTGAGTAGTGATAAAACCAATATGATTCCTGCTACTCTGATATATAGAACTGCAGTAAGTGCAACCAATATTATCATGACATAATTAAGTAGATTCACTTTGACCCCAAGTGACCGGGCGTAATCACCGTCAAAGGCTATGAACTGGATTTGTCTGAAAAATAAGAGAAACATGGTCAATATTATTACCATGAGAATTAGCATTATCCAGATATCCATACTGGAAACGGTTAGTATGCTGCCAAATAAATAGCTCATAAGGTTCGGAGCATATCCAGGGGTGATGAAAATAAAGATAATTCCTGTTGCCATGCCGAATGACCAGGCCATGGCAATAGCAGAATCTACTCTTACTTTTTTCTTCGCTGACAAAGATTCAACCACAAGGGCGGCGAGTGATCCAAAAATGCCTGCACCAAGTAGAGGTGGGATACCCAGGAAATACCCAATTCCCAGTCCGCCAAAAGATGCATGAGTAATTCCCCCGGTAATAAAAACCAGTCTTTTTGAAACAATATAGGTTCCAATCAGGCCGCAGCTGACTGATCCAATCAGAGCAGTCAGAATTGCATTATTGATGAAACCGTACGAGAAAAACTCAATCATGGTGAGGGTGATTATGTAAAACTCTGTGAGGAACCTTACCATGAGTGATCAATTCAATAGGGCAGTCATAGGAGGCCAATATATCTTCAGATATTTTATTGGATGGGTGATAATGAAGATAATGATTAACACACGCAATTGTTTTTACGATAGAAACGATTTGACCAACATCATGACTAACAAGAAGAATAGCAGTCTGTTTATTAATCTGTTGTAGTAAATCGTACATCTCATTCTCAAATCTGTTGTCAACATATGTCACCGGCTCATCCAGTATTAATAAGTCAGGATTAGAAATCAGAGCCCGACCCAAAAATACTCGCTGCATTTGTCCACCAGAAAGATCTCCAATAGATTTATACTGTACATCTTTTAATCCAAGAGTTTTTATTAGAGTTTCGGCTTCTGCTTTTTGATGCTTGTTGAATCTGAAAAGGCTATTCCGATCTCCGATAAGTCCTGACAGGATAACTTCCTGAACAGAAATTGGAAAACTCTTATCAAAGAGATGATATTGGGGGAGGTATCCTATCTTAACTGCTTCTCCATGCTGATTGGTGCCCATTTCAATTTCTCCGCCCCAGGGCTTTATCAAGCCCATCATAATCTTGATAATTGTGGATTTCCCACCGCCATTCGGGCCAATCATTCCAATGAAATCGTTATTATTAATGTCCAGGTTAACCTGCTCAATAACAGCATCATGATGATATCCAAAGTAAATATCTTTCAGACGAATAAGCACCTTATTTCATTTTTTTAAGTTTATTCAATATATCAATCATCTGGGAGTACCAGTCTTCAGCAAGCGGATCAATTTGTATCAGTTCAGCCCCAATCTCTCTGGCCATTTGTCGTGCATTTTCAATGTCAAACTCTTTCTGGATAAATAATAATCTGATTTCTTCACTTATTGCCCGGTCAACGATGCTCTTGAAATATGCAGGTGAAGGTTCTTTACCTTCAAATTCCATTGCGATTTGCTCAAAATGATAATCATTAGCAAGATAGGTCAATGCTGGATGAAATATGATGAACTTTCTGTTTTGAATAGGAGCAAGTGCTTTAGTGTATTGCCGGTCAAGATCATCTAGTACAAGAAGCAAACTATCACGGTTGTGCGCAATCAGGTCTTTACATGCCTCATCATATTTTGTCAGAGCAGCTGCTGTATTTGTGACAATTCGTCTGGCTTGCTTGGGTGACATCCATACATGCGGATCAATACCATGTTTATGACTATGTGCATGATCATCATCTTCTTCTTCTTCTTCACCCAAAAGTTCAATCCCTGAAGATAAATCAACAACTTTCAGGGATGGATAGGAACTTTGGAAACGGGGTATCCATGTCTTTTCAAATCCCAGATGGCCAATCTTCAGATACAATCCAGAATTGCTTAATGCTGCCATTTGTCGCGGTGAGGGTTCATAACTTGCCGGACTGGCACCAGGTGCAACCATTACGTTTACAACAAATCTGTCGCCAATGAGAGCCTGAACAAAATACTTTTGAGGCAAAATGCTAACGGTGATGATCGCATCATCAGATTTCTGGCTACCTTGATTGCAGGAAGAAATAAGTCCCAGTACTAAGACCAGGATAATTGTTTGCAGGTTTCTTTTCATCTTTTTAATTAAATGGTAATAACCCTTTAACAGCTTCAACGTTTAAGGGGTTAACAATGTTCGAACCCGATGTTGAATACATGAACTCAATTTGCCTGGCATAAGTCTCCTGAATTTTATGTCTGACCATCTTCATCGAGGAGTTAATCAGGAGATTTTGTTCTGAGAATACTTCTGATGCAATTTGGAAAGTAATTGGAATCCATTTCTCTGGAAATTGGTTTTTATACTCTGAAGTATCCTTAAATCGATATAAATCCTGTTTGATTGCTTTTAGAAGAACCTCAGGGTTAGCAGTCTTGTTATTTTTTATATAGCTCTGCACTTTGCTGGTGTTCAATGTGATTATTGCTGTCGTATACTTCTGCATGTCGTTGTATACCATTACTTGCTGGATCATTTCAGCTGAGTTCTGAACAGCCTCTTCTATACCTTCAGGACTATATTTTTCACCGTCAGCAGATATTAATAAAGCTTTTTCACGACCTACAACCATCAGATAATCATCCTCATCAAAATACCCCAGGTCACCTGTGTACAGCCAACCATCCTTTATAGTATTCTTAGTTGCTTCTTCATTCTTATAATATCCTTTCATCACGTTATCTCCACGGATAACAATCTCTCCTTGTTCGCCCTGCACAGCCTCTGTTTCATCTGATTTCATGATCTTTACTTCAAGATTCGGGATAACTTTACCAGAGGTTCCTAATTTATGCACTTCAGGAGTGTTGGCTGAAATGATAGGAGTAGCTTCGCTCAGCCCGTAGCCCTGGTAAACCGGAACTCCGAGAGAGTAGAAGAATACCTGTTGCCGGATGTCAAGCAACGCACCTCCGCCTACGCAGTAACGAATACTTTCACCGAAGATTTTTCGCACTTTTGAAAAGATCATTTTGTTGGCAATAGAGTATGGGAGGGCATTTGCCATCATGACATACCATGGAGCCATGCTGTGACCATCTCTGAACATTCTTCTGCCTGCGTTTAACCCCATTTGGAAGATGCTATTTGCAAATTTACCTTTTGATGCAACTCCATCTTTGATTTTGAGCATGAAATTACCGGTTAAAGCTGGCACGGTAAGCATGAAATGAGGATTGGCCTCAACCAGGTTAATCGGAATGTTTTTCAGTGTCTGAACTCCACCTCCGCGGGCATCTACAAAAAACAAACTCAATCCCCTTAATAAACCAGCATAAATTCCAACAGTATGTGCAAAGCTATGGTCAAGCGGCAGAATAATATATAGACGATCTCCCTTAGCCACATTGAAGAATTTCATCGCATCATTACAATTAGCATGATAATTCAGATGAGTAAGCATGATACCCTTAGGATCACCTGTTGTACCTGAAGTATAGCTGATAGTTACAACATCCTCTTCCAGAATTGTATCTTCAAGATCCAGTAATTCTTCTTCTATCTGATCCCATAAGTCTTTACCTTTTTGAACAAGGTCAGAAAACAGTATTATGTCTTTCTCACAATTGATTCCGAACTCTTTGCAATGCTCACTTATCTGACTCAGGTCGTCATCGATATATATGATTTTGAGATCAGTATTAAGCTGTTTCCATACAGAAGCAACTTTCTCAAAAGTGTTTCGTGACAGGAATATCGCTCTGGATTCTGAGTGATTAAGTCTGAACATTACTTCATCAGGAAGAAGCTTGATCGATAGTGGTACATTAATACATCCTGCAAACAATATTCCGAATTCTCCGGAAATCCATCGATTACGGCCTTCTGAAAGCAATGCGATTTTTTCATCTTTTTTCAGGCCTATATCCATGAGCCCGGCTGCCAGAAAGCGTGATTCCTTGAGGATCTCAGGATATGTCATTCCAACCCAACCTGAATCACCCTTCTGATTAGAGTAGGCTGTACCAGGAAAATTTTTAGCTGCATCACGTAGCATTTGAAGGACAGTACGCATCATATTGTTAGTTTTCAGTTTTGGTAAAAATATTGATTAGCAAGATACGTAATTCTGATGGATCAAATATGTCTGAATCTCGCTTGTGGATTTCAATTTGCCGACTATCTCCAGGCAGTAAATCGAAGAAATTATCCTCAAACCTGATTTCTGCCGGTCCGTTATATACCAGATTTACTTGCCTGGCAAGCTTTTGAGCCCTGATCATTATATAGGTGTCTTTGTCTCCTTCATGAAAGGTCCATTTAATGCCAGGGTCTGTTAATTTTTGAAATTTGGATCGAACAAAGTAATGACTTCCCACAAATGAATCTTTGTCGATAGTTTGGAATGTAGCCTTAAGCAAGGTGTTGGCTTCAGCTCCCTGTAATCCATCGAGCTTTGCTTTGTCTTCTGCCCAAACTATGAACGATACTGATGCTTCGGATTGGCAATTAATTTCAGACTCAAAATTGATTCTTCCGTCGTAATCCATTAATTCCACTCTGAGCATTCCTGTCCTGCCAGTCAGTTCGTCAGATACGAGATGAACAAAAACCGAATCAGGAGATTCATCTATACTCACTAACAAAGGAGCATAGGCGTTTTTGGCTTGGTAATGAAGTGCTTTCCATCTGCCATAATAGTCGATGCCTGACCACGATGCAACAGGCCAGCAGTCGTTGAGCTGCCAGTACAAAGAGCCCATACATTGAGGCCTGCTTCTCCGAAGGGCTTCTATACCAAACCTGATTCCCTCTCCCTGCATTACCTGACTCATATATATGAAGCTAGCAAAGTCTTCAGGAACTGGATAATAGCGATTCATGTAATTTAGAATCAATTGATTACCGACAGGATGCCGCTGGTGGGATTGCATTACTGGTGAATCCAATTGTCGATCTTCAGGTAAGGTAAAGCTCTTAATGGTTTTGAACTCAGGAAATGACTGAAAACCATATTCACTTGAGAAACGTGGAACAACTTCTGCATAGCTTTCAAAAGGTTTTCGTCCGTGCCAAACACCCCAGTAATGCAAATCTCCACTTTGAGTATTTGATGTTTGTCCATAATCAGGACCAGAAGCAGGTGAAGATGGCCAGTATGGCCGGTCAGGATCCCATTTTTTCAATACTTCAGGGAGCAAACCGTGGAAGAGGCTTTGGTAGTTTTCAGATATTTCGGCTTTTTGTTCATCTGTATATTGAAATTGCCATCCCCATTGGTGCCAGGCATCCTGTACTTCATTATTGCCACACCACAAAGCTATGCTCGGATGGTTTCTGAGGCGTACCACATTGTCAATAGCCTCCTGTCTGACATTTTCAAGAAAGTCAGGATCTCCCGGATACATCGAGCAGGCAAACATAAAGTCTTGCCAAACAAGGATCCCATTTTCATCACAGAGGTCATAAAAATAATCCAGCTCGTAAATCCCTCCTCCCCAAACTCTCAACATGTTCATGTTGGCATCCTTCACCGATTTGATCAGGTGCTCATACTCAGTCGCCATCACATGATTTAAAAAATTATCCTGAGGAATATAGTTAGCCCCTTTCATGAATACCGGAATGCCATTTACTTTGAAATAGAATGATTCTCCAAAATTATCAGGCTCGCGAATCAGTTCAATGGTACGAAGACCAATACGGTTGGAGTATTGAGCCGATATTGATCCCGTTGAGATGCTTGCTTTGAGTGTATACAATTTAGGATCTCCAAGTCCGTTTGGCCACCATCTTTCAGGATTGGGGATAATAAAATCAAGATCAAGGTCATTTTCTCCTTTCCTGAGCATAACAATTTTTGATGCTAACAAGACAGTTTCTTCATCGATGCACCTGATTTCAAGATTTGCCTGACCAGCTTTGTCTGCGATAACTCTGCCCTGAAAATGCAGATGGGCTTCTTTCTCATTGAGAATAATCTGACGATAATATATATTGTCAATGCGTATCTCATTCCATGCTTTCAGATAAACAGATTTCCAAATTCCACTGGTCACAAATCTTGGACCCCAGTCCCAACCAAAATGATAAGGAGCTTTTCTTATATAAACAGATAATTTCTCTGTAGCCTGATCGTTTACGGCCGGAAGATGATATTCAGCAGCATCATATGCAGGTTTCAGGTGGCGGATCGGGGAGTGGAAAAGAATACGAATCTCATTGGTTTCACCTTTCTGAAGAAGATTTGTGATATCTGCATTCCAATTCCTGAACATATTATCTGCCTTGAGAATGCTTTGACCGTTAAAAAACACATCCGCATAGGTGTCAAGACCTTCAAAGCTTAGAGTTATATGATCATTTTTACATAATGCCTGATCAGCGACAAATAATTTCCTGTACTCCCAGTCCTCTTTATCGATCCATTGATATGTCTCTTCGTTATTTCTGTAGAATGGATCATCGATAAGAACATTCTTATATAAATCAGTCTGTACGGTTCCTGGAACAGTAGCTTCAAGCCAAAGGGAATCTCCCGATTTTCTGAATTCCCACCTTCCATTCAGGTTTATACTTATCATATCACCTGATTGATTTGCACTACAAGCGAGTAGAAATACAGTTCCGACAAGGAGGAGTATTCCACAAATTTGTTTCATATTTAACGATTCAGATTAACAAGCCCTAAAGTATAAAACTAAGCATCGGAAAAAAAGTTAAACAATACTTGCTGCATAGAATTGTTAACTTTGGGGAAACCAAAAAAATGTCACTCCACCCAATTGACCTGACTATAATATTAGTATACCTGATATTGACTATTTCATTAGGCTTCTGGATTAGTAAAAGAGCTTCAAAAAATCTGGATTCCTATTTTTTAGGCGGGAAAAGCATTCCCTGGTATATGCTGGGCATGTCTAATGCCTCTGGAATGTTTGATATTACCGGAACAATGTGGATGGTTGCCATCTGTTTTATTTATGGAGTTAAAAGTGTGTGGCTACCTTGGCTATGGCCGGTTTGGAATCAAATTGTTCTCATGATGTTTCTGGCTGTTTGGATGCGGAGATCCAATGTTATGACAGGAGCAGAGTGGTTGAAAACCAGGTTTGGAGAGGGAAGAGGAGCAAAATTATCACACATCTCAGTAGTTATTTTTGCTCTTTTTGCAGTAATCGGTTTTATCGCCTATGCATTTGAAGGTATTGGCAAGTTTTCAGTGATTTTTCTTCCTTGGGATCTAAGCACTCGCTTAGGCGGGTTGTATATATCTTCTGAACGCATGTATGCCTTGATCATAATGGGTGTTACCACTTTGTATGTAATTAAGGGAGGGATGTATTCGGTAGTAATTACCGAAGTGCTGCAGTTTGTAATTATGACAGTGGCTTGTATTATTATTGGTGTTATTGCAATTAATGCTGTTAGTCATGAACAGATAATGCAAGTAGTTCCTGACGGATGGAGTGAGCTGCTTTTCAGATGGAGGCTTGATTTGCACTGGTCTGGCTTCTCTGAATCTGTTAATCAGGCCTTAAACCAAAAAATCCTGACAGACGGATACGAGCTTTTTGGGATATTTATTATGATGATGGTTTTCAGAGGGATCCTTGTGTCTATAGCAGGACCTGTTCCCGGATATGATATGCAAAGGGTGTTGGCAACTCGTACTCCCAGAGAGTCTGCACTGATGAGCGGAAGCGTAAACATAGCACTCTTTTTTCCCAGGTACCTGATGATTGCCGGTCTGACTGTTCTTGCTGTGGTAAAATTACAACCTGAAATGTTGATGAATGAAGGTGTTCTGGATTTTGAAAAGATACTCCCCTTTGCTCTGAATAATTTTATCCCTGTGGGCGTTTTGGGTATAATTCTGGCCGGACTGATAGCTGCATTTATGTCTACCTTCGCTGCCAATGTAAATGCCGGTCCTGCTTACATTGTAAATGATATTTATAAACGATTTATTAATCCCAACGCAAGTAATAAAACATTGGTGCGTGCCAGCTATTTAGCTTCCCTGGGATTGGTGATCGTTGGGATTTCTGTTGGATTTTTTGTTCAGGATATCAACTCCATATTACAATGGATTACGGCTGCCTTATTTGGTGGCTATGCAGCTTCTAATTTTTTAAAATGGATATGGTGGAGATTTAATGGCTATGGTTACTTCTGGGGTATGATTGGAGGACTAATAGCATCTCTGGCGGTGCCAAAACTGATGCCTGATTTATCTGTCATTCTGGCCTTCCCGATTATTCTGGGAGTTGCAAGTTTGGGATCTTTTTTGGGGACTCTGTTAACGCCACCTGATGATGAGCAGGTTCTGAAGTCATTTGTGAAAAATGTGAATCCCTGGGGATGGTGGAAACCTATTCGGCTTAAGCTTCAATCTGAAGATCCTGATTTTGTGCCCAATAAGAATTTCTTATCTGACATGGGAAATGTTGCTATTGGGATTGTTTGGCAAATGAGCTTGATTCTTATGCCTGTATATCTGGTTATCAGGGAAATGAGAGGATTCTGGATCAGCTTGGTCGTATTCCTGTTTCTCTCAGTGGTACTGAAATACAGTTGGTATGATAAACTAAAAAAATAACTCTGTTATGGATACTTTCTCTAAGCGATATAAAGCAGTTTTTAATACTTATGAGCGGCTGATTACTCAGCATAATCTACCAAGGCCTCACTGTAATGGCTGGTATCAGCGTTATAAATATCCTGTTCTGACAAGAAATCATATACCACCGGCGTGGATGTACGATCTTAATCCCAAAACAAATCCTCGTTTGCAAATAAGGATGGGGGTTAATACAGTCTTTAATGCAGGAGCAATGAAGTTTGGCGATAAATACATAATGATCCCACGCATTGAAGGCTATGACGTGAAATCATTTTTTGCTGTGGCTGAGAGTCCGAATGGAATTGACAATTGGAGATTTTGGGAGAAGCCAATTCATATGCCATCAGCTCCAGATCCAGAGACCAATGTGTATGATATGCGTCTGACACAACATGAGGATGGTTGGATATACGGACTATTTTGTGCAGAGCGTAAGGATGTGACTAAACCTGACGATTCTTCAGCTGCTGCGGCTGGCTGTGGTATTGCACGAACCCGTAACCTGATTGAATGGGAACGCCTTCCTGACCTTCAGTCCACTGCTCAACAACAACGTAATTGTGTTTTGCACCCTGAGTTTGTAAATGGAAAATATATGATATACACCAGGCCCCAATCCGGGTTTATCGAGACAGGTGATTCAGGAATTTCTGTCGGGTATGCAGACACTATGGATCCGGCAATTATTCAGGAAGAAGCAATTATGGACCCAAGAGTCTACCATACTGTAAAAGAGGTGAAGAATGGTCAGGGACCAGCTCCCTTGAAAACAGAACTGGGGTGGCTTCATTTGGCACATGGGGTGAGAAAGACTGCAGCTGGCCTGCGGTATGTTTTATATCTGTTTCTCACTGACCTGGCAGAACCATGGAAGGTTATCAGAAGACCTGGTGGGCACTTTATTGAAGCTCTGGGATCGGAAAGGGTAGGGGATGTTTCAAATGTAATTTTTTCAAATGGATGGATTCTGGATAAAAATGGATCAGTGTATATTTATTATGCTTCTTCCGATACAAGAATGCATGTAGCCACCACTTCTTTGGATACGCTTCTTGATTACGTGATGAATACTCCGGAGGATCCTGGCAAGACAGAGCTATGTGTCAAACAAAGAGTTGATATGATCGACAAAAATTTAAACCTTTCATGAAAATCTGTCGACCTGCCAATCTCAAATTCTTGCTATATTTGCCAATTCACAGAAACTGTATATTATGAACCTTAACTGGATCGATTGGGGGATCGTACTTGCCCTGTTTGTTTTGATGGTAGGGATGGTATTCCTTAGTAAAAGTCTTCTGAAATCAGTTACTGATTTTCTTGCCACCGGACGTACAGGAGGACGCTATATTATTTCAATGTTTCATGGAACAGCAGCTCTGGGTGCTATCACTGTTGTAGGGGCCCTGGAGCAAAATTATGCAGCCGGATTTAACTCCAGATGGTGGGAGATGATGACCACAATTATTTTGGTTGGAATGAGCGTAACCGGCTGGGTAGTATATCGATATAGGCAAACCAGAGCTATGACAATGGCTCAGTTTTTTGAGATGAGATATAGCAGAGGGTTCAGGATATTTGCTGGTTTTATGGCATTCGGATCCGGAATTGTAAACATGATAATTTTTCCTTCTGTTACAGCCAGGTTCTTTATCTACTTCTGCGGAATCCCGGAAATAGGACAAATTGGTCCGTATTCAGTTACCTTTATTCTGATAGCCGGACTGATGGTTGCCATCCCACTATTTTTTACATTGACTGGCGGACATATTGCTGTTATGTTTACTGATTTTATTCAAGGGGTTTTTGTCAA
This sequence comes from Bacteroidota bacterium, assembly GCA_034658635.1. GTDB lineage: Bacteria > Bacteroidota > Bacteroidia > Bacteroidales > UBA12481 > JABHCC01. The sequence goes on from JAYEFL010000124.1 coordinate 24,551, forward strand.
TTTCGTTTTTGTCGGAATCGTTATTCTATTGGTTTTGCAAGTAGATTGGGGACAAATTGGACAAGCTGTTAATCAGGCCCCCGAAAATGCTTCTCTGGTTAATCCCTTTAAAGCCACAGAGGTTCAGGACTTTAATATTTGGTTCTTTTTCATCGGAATGTTTGGATTGGTTTACACAAAACTGGCATGGCAAGGCAATTCATCGGTAAGTGTAGCAGCCAAGTCTGCTCATGAAGCCAAGATGGCTGATGTGCTTACCAACTGGCGCCTGATTCCACAATGGGGTTTATTCCTTGTTGTTGTGCCAATCATTGCATACACAGTCTTGCATCATGTCGATTTTAATACTATCGCTGCAGCTGTTAACGGCTCTATGGCAGATGTTGGATCTGAAACCTTGAAAAGTCAATTGCGTGTACCAATGGTGCTTAACCAACTTCTTCCTATCGGAGTAAAAGGAGCGTTTGTTGCCATTATGCTGGCTGCTTCAATAACCAGCCACAATATATACATACACTCTTTTGGTAGTATTTTTATTCAGGATTGTGTTCTTCCACTGAGAAATAAGCCCTTCGAGCCTAAGCAACACATAAAATATCTCAAGTATTCAATCTTTGGAGTTGGTGTCACAATCTTCATTTTGAGTGTATTGTTTCAGCAGAGCGAAAAAGTATTCCTGTTTATGGCTGTTTCAGCATCAATCTTTGTAGGAGGCTCAGGTGCTGCTATAATTGGCGGACTTTACTGGAAAAGAGGAACAAAGGCTGCTGCATGGTCAGCTATGATCTCCGGAGCCCTGATATCCGGTTTTGGAATTATTATTAATTCCGTAGTTGATGATTTTCCGATAAACGGACAATGGTTCTGGCTGATTGCTATGGTAACAGCCGGCACAGTATTCATTGTAGTTTCTATTCTGGGTCCTGGTAAGGTTCATAACATGGACAAACTGCTGCACAGAGGTAAGTACAGAGTAGAAGGAGAAGCTGGAACTGTTGACGATAAGCCTTTGCGGGGCTGGAAGGTTCTCGGACCAACAAAAGAATTTACAAAGGGTGATAAGATTATCTATATAGCAACTTATGGTTGGGCAGCTGCATGGACAGTGGTCTTCATCATTGGAACTATCTACAATATGACAACAGATGTGTCCACCGAAGCATGGCTCAATTTCTGGAAGATTTACACCTGGATATACCTGGTTACTGCTGTTTTTGTAACAATTTGGTTTACCATAGGAGGAATAAAAGACCTGAAGAGCATGATCATAGCACTGAGAAGTAACATAAGAGATCATTCAGACTCTGGGTTTGTGGAGAAGAACTAAGGCTCAGGGTTCAGGGCTCAGAGCAAAAGAATCTCGAATAACCAAATAACCAAATAACCAAATAACCGAATAACCGAATAACCGAATAACCGAATAACCGAATAACCGAATAACCGAATAACCGAATAACCGAATAACGGAATCAAATGAACTACGGCTGCTTTTCACCCGATGGACGGGAATATATTATTGAACGTCAGGACACTCCCAGTCCCTGGATCAATTATCTGTATAATGGAGAGTATTTCTCATCAATTAGTAACAATGCTGGTGGGATAAGTTACTTCAAATCTCCTCTGCATGGGCGGATTACCCGCTATCGTATTAATGATGTTCCTCATGATCGTCCTGGAAAATACATTTATGTCAGAGATAATGATACTGGCGAATTTTGGAGCCTTAGTTGGCAGCCTACCAACCGTGATCCTAAGGCTTACAGGGTGGCACACGGATTTGGCTATACTCGTATGGAATGTGAAATTGACGGGATTCAGTCGTCAGTAAACTATTTCGTTCCTCTTGAGGATAACCAGGAGGTATGGAAGGCAATTCTGAAAAACAATACTGACCGGCCAAGGAATTTGTCTGTCTTCGGATATGTTGAATTTGCTCTGGGTCATGCCATGGTTGACCTGATCAATCAGTGTGATGATCAGCATTTTAATCGTGTATATTTAGATAAAAAGCAAAATGCCCTTCTGGCCACAAAAACTTATTGGGTAACCGAGTCTAAAGGTACTCAGCAACAGGAGAATAAAGAATGGGATCAATGGACATTCTTTACCGTCAATCATCCGGTAAGTGGCTATGAAACCATGAGGGAAAAGTTTATCGGATTGTATCGAAATGAGAATAATCCGATTGGTCTGACCCAAAAGACGCTGGGATCACAGGATACTGATTATGGGAATACGGTTGGCGCATTGCAAATTGACCTGAGACTGGAGCCGGGTGAGTCAACTGATGTGATTTTTTCATTGGGCGTTTTTCCGAAAGAAGCTTCCACGAAATTTGATAATTCCAATAATCAAAATCCTCCCACAGGTATTCAAAAGTATAATACACCTGAAGTTGCCAGTAAAGCACTTGATGATATCATAGCTCACTGGGATCGCTTCTTTGCTCATACTTCTGTTGAGACTCCTGATCCGGAGGTTAATATATTTATGAATTATTGGACTGCCTATCAGGCCAAGGTGGCGTTTGATGTAGGGCGTGTTACCTCTTTCTACTATTGGGGCATTGGCAGAGGATTTGGTTTCAGAGATACAGCCCAGGATACCATCGCAGTAACTATTGCTCACCCTGAACTAGCACTTGACAGAATCAAGCTGCTGGCACGACAAATGCAGACAGATGGTAAGGTTTATCATCATTTCCATGAGGATGGCCAGGGTGAATTCACCAAACATTGCGATGATCCATTGTGGTTCATCCTTGCAGTAACTGAATATATAAAGGAAACCGGAGAGTGGGATCTGTTAGATCATGTGGAGACATTTATTGGAGGGGAAAAGGGGAGTATTCTTGATCATCTGCTGTCGGTAGTCAATTATGCCGATAATAACAGAGGTAAACATGGATTGCCAATTTTTGGGAGAGGCGACTGGAATGATACCCTTGACTACATTGGTGGTGATGATGGGGGTGAGAGTGTTTGGGGTGGTATGTTCTATGCTGCCATGTTGAACCGCTTAATTGAACTACTCGAATTCAGCCAAAAAGATGCCTCAGAAGTTATTCGGGTCAGAGATTTATTCCATCAGACCATTGAAACCCACTGCTGGGATGGAGAATGGTATATAAGAGCTTTTGGGGAAAAAGATAAGAAAATAGGCACAAACGCAAATGAATCAGGAAAAATCTTTCTGAATACACAGTCGTGGGCTGTTATTGCCGGACTTCCTGATCAAAAGAAACTGCTTAGTTCAATGGATAGCGTAAAAAAGCATCTTGATACAAGTTATGGTCCGAAGATTTGCGCACCTGCATACCGTGAGATTGATCCCAATATTGGCCTTATAACCAGATGCGTTTGGGGTAAAAAAGAAAATGGTGCCATATTTAATCACCCAACTGCCTGGCTGATACAGGCTGAGTGCATACTGGGTCGCGGAAATATGGCATACGAATATTACAGGAAGCTTCTTCCAAACCGAGTTGATTCAGACATTTTTGTTGCTGAACCGTACGTATATTCACAATATATTACAAGCAATGAACATAGTCAGCCAGGGAGGACTTCACATTCATGGCAGACCGGTACTGCCGCCTGGATGTTCAGAATAAACTTGGATTATATACTTGGTATTCGTCCACATTATGAGGGTCTGGAAATCAATCCGGTTATCCCCTCAGAATGGAAAGAATTTAAAGCCCAAAGAATTTTCAGAGGATGCAATTACAAAATAGAAGTGCTAAACCCTGAAGGAGTAGAATCAGGAGTAAAATCAATCAAGGTAGACGGAGAAATCGTAGAAGGTAATATCATAAGCCGTAGGGATGCAGAGGTTTGTGAGGTCATTGTGGTTTTGGGTTGTAGCAGCACACGGCCGTCTACCCCTGCCAAGACCAAGGATTAGAGATTGTACGGGCAGACCAATGTGTCTGCCCCCCAAATGACGAAAGACGAAAGACAAATGATGAAAAACTAGAGATATGCACAGAAATCCCAACAACCCAATCCTAACAAGATCCGACATCCCCGATATCCAACCCAACCTGATTGATGCTACTTCAGTCTTTAATCCTGGAGCCATAAAGTTTCAGGATAAATACCTGTTAATGCTGAGAACTCAGGCACGATCGAGAGAGACCTTCCTGGTGATTGCTGAAAGTCTGGATGGTGTGAAGTTTACAGTTCGTAATGAGATTGTTAATTTCAAGGGTTTGGAAAATATTAAAGACAGAATTTTTCACATCTATGATGCCCGGATTACTCAGATAGGAGATGATTTCTATATCATGTTTGCCATGGATATGGAAGATGGTTGTCAATTGGGCGTGGGTAGTACGAAAGATTTCAAAGAGTTTGAATTTCTTGGTATTGCCTCTAATGAGGATATTCGGAACGGAGTGTTGTTTCCTGAAAAGGTAAATGGGAAATTTCTGAGAATGGACCGGCCGAATAAGGCGAGACACTCATCAGGACCAACATCAGGAACCAGTATCTGGTTGTCTGAGTCGGACGATCTTATCAATTGGAATCCTGTAGCTCCCTTAATATCAGGCAGATTCCATTATTGGGATGAATTCATTGGATCCGGGCCTCCTCCTGTGAAGACCAGAGAGGGATGGCTGCATGTATATCATGGCGTAGCCGGACATTTTGGAAGCGCAAATATTTACCAGGGTGGGGTGATGCTGCTGGATTTGAATGACCCATCTAAAGTTCTTGGTCGGTGCAGACATAACATTCTGGAACCCAGGGAGATTTGGGAGATGGCCGGACAAGTGCCAAATGTTTGCTTTCCATCTGGTTGGGTAGTTGAGAGTTTTGACAATGAAGGCTTTGCCTTGCCAGATAGCGAGGTTAAAATTTATTATGGTGCAGCAGATACGGTGGTAGGTTTATACCATACCACCGTTCAGGAATTACTTGATGCAGCGAAAGAATCTGAAATTACTTAGTGCAATTACTTCTTAGTGGCTTCCCAGCGATCATATTCATAATCATTAATAGTTATCTTATCACCTCCCATATAGTCAAGAGTTCCGTTTACAGTACCCTCGAATTTGAATAGGCTGGAAAAAGTCATTGTTTCTCCGTTAAAGGAGAAAGAATATATCAGTGCGCAATGTAGGGCTACCGAATCACCAGTGATTGCTGAATTTGAGCTTAAAACGCCAGTAGCCTGGTAATTCCCGGCCGGGCTAAAATTTCCTTTGATCTTATTGGCAGATTGAGTGATATCAAGAGTGAAAAGTAATTCATCATCATTTGCATACATTATTCCTTCCCATTCTCCGTACAATGAAGGACTCACCATTATATCCTGAGTCAATGTTTTGCTGGCATCCTCATTTTCGGCTATTAATGTAATTGTGTAGTCCCCCGGGGCTTCCCATACATGATGAGGACTGTTTAGAGTGGAGCTTGTTCCATCTCCAAAATCCCAGGCAAAGCTAATGCCATTGTCTGTGCAATTACTTATCAATACATCTTCGCCTGCAAGGATCTGATCCATCTGTTTTAATGATTCACAAATCATTTCAAAGCAAGGTTTTGGGGAATTCCGGTTACAGCTTGAGAAAAGAATGCATCCCAATGCAATCAATAATAGGTTTGTTCTTAATTTCATGGTGTTTTATTTGCTTAGTGATTATTGAAAGTACTAATAAATATTTCTTTTATAGATTGATGTGTCGATTGATTTGACAAGTGCCTGTTTATAGAGAATAAATGCTGGTTCTTGTAGCTTTGCTTCGGTGGCTAATGAACGAAAAAAGCCCGTCAGATATTATCCGACGGGCTAAGAATTTTATTTGGTTGTAGTTATATGTGGTAGGTAATATTCAAAAGATTATGTAACCACTCCTGGGTTTCCGGCATATAATAAGTGGCTATTAGTCCGGTTATCGTCAGAACAATAGTATACGGCAAGGCCATTATCACCATTTTGACATAAGAAAGACGAAGCAGAGGAGCAATTGCTGAGGTTAGCAGGAATAAAAATGCTGCCTGACCATTAGGAGTTGCAACGCTTGGGATATTAGTTCCGGTGTTGATAGATACTGCCAGGTTGTTAAACTGAGCCTGACTCAAACCGTAGGCACCACTTTCGAATGCCGCTTTTGTCTCTGAAATATATACGGTGGCCACAAAAACATTATCACTAATCATTGACAGGAACCCATTTGCGAGATAATATGCAACCAGTTGGTCTCGTCCTTCCTGCGACAGAACAAAATCAATTACCGGCTTAAACAGGTGCTGGTCATGAATAACCGCTACAATGGCGAAAAAGACAACTAATAATGCGGTGAAAGGCAAGGCCTCCTGAAATGCGTGACCAATCTGATGTTCCTCAACCATTCCGGTAAAGGCTGTCAGGATAACTATTATGGACAAACCAATAATCCCAACCTCCGCAAGGTGAAGGGCCAGGGCAATGATTAACCATATTCCGGCAATTGCCTGAATAATAAGTTTTGCACGAAATCTGTTATCCATAGCCGCATCCTTTTCGTCCATGTCTGCCTTCAGTATCTTATAAACCTTCTCGGGAATTTGCGCACCATATCCGAATATCTTGAATCTCTCCAGAAGAACTGCAGTAGTCAGCCCAACAACAAGAACAGGCATGGATATGGGCATTACTCTGATAAAAAACTCAGCAAAATCCCAGCCCATCTCATGAGCTATGAGAAGGTTCTGAGGTTCGCCCACCAAAGTACAAACTCCTCCAAGAGCAGTACCCACTGCGGCATGCATAACCAAACTTCTGAGATAGGATCGGAATTTGTCTAATTCCTCGTGATTATCATCATAAGATCCTCCAATTATCGATCGGGCTTTTTGATATACTTCATAAAAGCCCATGGCTACAGCAATAACCACTGCTGTTACTGTTAAGGCATCCAGAAAAGCCGATAAGAAGGCTCCCATAAATGAGAAAAGCAATGCAATAAGCATTTTAGATTTAATCTTAATAACAACCTTAGTAAACAGGTAGTGAAGAAGATCTTTCATAAAGTAGATACCTGCCACCATAAATATTAACAGCAGAATAACCGGGAAATTATGAAGAGTCTCGTGGTAAACACTTTCAGTTGAAGTCATGCCTAGAGCAACAGCTTCAATAGCTAGTAAGCCACCAGCAGGTAAGGGGTAACACTTCAAGGCCATAGCCAGAGTGAAGATAAACTCCAAAATCAGAACCCATCCTGTAATAAATGGTCCTGCTGTGTATAAAAGGATTGGGTTAAGAATTAAAAAGCCAATAATGGCCATCTTGTACCATCCAGGTGATTGTCCTAGCAAATTCAGCCTGAATGCCTTTAGTAACGATGTGTCCATGAAGATTGTTTTTTAGGTCATCAAAAATTAGATGGACAAAAGTAATGATTCCTCTATAATTATCTAATTATATGAATTCATTAATTTTGCCCAGATATTCTTGTGTTTGCTTGTCTTTAAAATGTTGTGTTAAAAATCTTCAAGAACTACGAATTCTCTGGATATTTCCTGACCATCAACCAATAAGCGGGCAGTATAAGTTCCTGGAGAAGCTTTTCCAGTTATATAGTCGAAACCTCCACCCTGACGACCACCACGAGCACCAGCTCCTGCATACATTCTGTATCTGGCCATTTGCTTCTTAAGTGCTTCTTTCTCTTCAGCAGTTCTTTCCCGAATCCTTTTTGTAAAGCTCCAATGGATACTGTTAATGCCATTTTCGGTTTCCAGTTCTTTTTCAAAAATCACCTTATGTCCGTCGAGAATTTGAATTTTTGCACCTTCTGAAGCTTCCTTCATGTAATAATATAGTTGAACACCCGGTCTCTCACTCTCTCCACTAAAATTACTGGAGGAGGAACTCATTCTAAGAGAGGAACGTTTGTACTGCAGTTTATTTTCAGGTTTGAAAAGATGATAATCTGCTTCAATAATCTCCTTATTAAGTTCTGAAAGGTATGAGATGTCGGCAATCCAAATACTTCTTCCATGAGTTCCTACTATGAGATCATTATCTCTTGGGTGTATCTTTAAATCTTCAACAGACACAAAAGGCATATTGTTTCTTAGGGATTGCCAGTTTTTTCCTCCATCGATAGATACTAAAACCTGTTTAGTTGAACCTGCGAAGAGAAGGTTCGCATTTTGTGGATGTTCTCTGACCACGCAAAGAGGATCATTAGGTAAATTGTTAGAAATGCTAAGCCATGATTGGCCAAAGTCCGTTGTTTTCCAGATAAATGGTCTGAAATCATCTTCTCTGTATCCGGTAATTGTTACGTATGCTGTACCCGGATCAAAATTTGAAGGCTCTACACGACTTACCCAATAACCCGGATGATCAGGGATATTCTGACTTACATCTGTCCAGTCTTTCCCATCATTTTGTGTGACCCAAACTTTTCCATCATCTGTTCCAACCCATAGAAGTCCTTGAAAAACAGGAGATTCATCCATGGTTACTATAGTACAGTACTGTATATTCCCTGTACCGGCAATTTTTATGGAGTCAGCATAAGTAAGATCATCACTGATCAGTTTCCAGCTTTCTCCCTGATTGTTTGACTTCACTACTTTATTCCCAGCATGATAAATTGTATGGCTATTGTGCGGAGATATCACAATCGGAGCATTCCAGGCCCAGCGGTCCATGCCTCTGAACCTAATGCTCTTAGACTTTCCGGTTTCCTGATTAAATCTGGATATCGGGCCGTTCTGTGATTCATTGTAAACATATCTCCAATCATTCTGATCTACAACATTATACATGCCATCGCCTCCTCCGGTACGATACCAGTCTTCCATTGTGATAGGAGAGCCGTCGGTTTTGGTTGACGGACCAGCAGATGAGCCGTTATCCTGCAGGCCACCATATACATAATAAGGTCTGCGCATATCAAATCCAACTGCTACAAATTGTCCGACATCTTTAAAATCGGGATGATACCAGTTTTCTCCAGCATCGTAGGTGATTCCCATTCCGTGGTCATAACCCAAAACCAGATGCTTTGGATTATTTTTGTCTATCCACAGAGCATGATTATCGCCTCCAAATCTGAATGGCCTTCCCCATTCTTCTCCACCATTCCTTGTTTCATACATTCTCATCCCCAGAACATAGACATGTTCAGAGTCAGTGGGGTCAATTATTATTTGTTGATAGTAATATGCAGGTCCCCCGCCAATCTTGTCACCAACCTTCTTCCATGTTTTACCATAGTCATCAGAGCGATATACTTCATCTCCTATTTCAGATTGGCCTTTGCCCAGAGGCTGACCATTTTTCATTAAATCCCACCGTTCTTCAGTAGTTAGACCTTCAACATTGCAATTCTCAATATTAGCATAAAGGATATTAGGATGACTTGCAGAAACATCAACTCCGATACGTCCGATTATACCTCCTGGTAATCCGACTTCAAGCTTGTTCCATTTCTTTCCACCATCAATGGATTTGTATATTCCACTGGCTGGTCCGCCTGCATTAAATGTCCATGGTTCTCTTTCTTTGTCATATGCTGCTGCATATAAAATATCCGGGTTACCTGGTTCGATTACCAAATCAACAACCCCAATATGCTTTCCATCACGCATTACTGAAAGAACTTTTTTCCAGCTTTTCCCACCGTTGGTTGTTTTGAAGACTCCACATTCATCATTGTTAGAATAGAGAGGACCTTCAGCAGCTACCCAAAGAATCTTTGAATTGTCAGGATGGATGATTATGCGACCAATATGCTGAGAACCTTCAAGTCCCATGTTCTCCCAATTCACACCTCCATCAGTAGTTTTATAAATTCCATCACCGTAATAGGCTGTACGACTATTATTTGCCTCTCCTGTTCCTACCCACAGAATATCAGGATCGTTTTGATCCATTGCAATGTCTCCAACACTAATTGGTCCGGCATTATCAAACACAGATTTAAAACTTATCCCGTTATTGTCGGTACGCCATACACCGCCTGAAGCTAATGCAGCATAAAAGATTGATGGATTATTCTCATACACAGCAAAATCAATATATCTGCCTCCCTGTCTGGTTGGGCCTATTGATCTGTAATGAACAGCTCCAAAAACATTTTCATCAGGTACCTGAGCAAATGAATCAGGAATAATAAGAAATACAATGAGCAGAGAAATCAGAGTTTTCATGTTAAAAAGATTTAGGTTACAAATGAAATATCACAGCAATTTACCTCAATTTGGCTCATATTTTATACTGATTGAAATCCTTTAACAAGTTTTAACGATTTGCTTTCGGAGCGAAAAAAAAGATTTTAACAGGTGCCTGTTTGAAAATAGCTATAGGTTTGAGGCAAGAATGCACCAATTTTACTAAATATCTGTTATTTTTATAGAAATATATGGTGCCCATGTTCAAAACTAAGACTGTCAAAAAAAACATTGGCTTTGTATGGTTAGCCATGCTCATGCTGATTCTTGGCTTTTTGCAGCCATCCTGTGAGCTTATTACACCAAATAAGCCGCCATTTGCAGAGATTTCCCTTCCTGAAGGAAATATTGTTCTTGATAAAGGCGAAGTTGTAAAACTTGTTATTAATGCATATGATGTTGACGGACAGGTTGTTGATGTGCAATTTAGTATAGGGGAACTATTGTTGTTTAGTGATCAGACTGATCCTTTCGAGTTTAGTTTTAATTCAGAAAGTTTTGATGTCGGGATCCATACAATTTCGATCAAGGCAATTGATGATGATGACACTTTTTATATAATTACGGCTGATATAGAGATTCTTGCAACCGGAATTATTTCTGCTGGTGATGATGTTACTCTGACTGACGGAGATACTAGTTACGTTCTTGATGGTCAGATGACTACAGGTGGCTCCGGAGTTTGGACAACGGTACCCGAGGGTTTGGGATCCTTTTTGAATGTAACTAGTCCTAATGCTGTTTTTACAGGTACTCTCTGCGAGTCGTATCAACTTAGATGGACTGTTACCAATGGAAGCCAGGTTGGTTATGATGATGTCAGTGTTACATTTACTCATGTGGCTTCTGATGCTGTTGCCGGAGATGATAAGCATTACTCAGATGGTCGTACAAGCGTGACTCTTAATGCTACTGAGCCTGATGACGGACAGGGAAGATGGACTATATTTGGTGGAATAGGCGGAATACTTTTAGACCCATTGAATCCTAAAACCCCGTTTAGTGGAAAGCCTTGCGAAGATTACTTCTTGATTTGGTCTGTTTCCACAGCCTGCGAAACAAAAACTGATACTATTTTCATCAGGCTTGATCAGGTAGTTGTACAGGCAAATGCCGGTCCGAATCAATCCTTCATTGATGGAACAACCAGCACAACTCTGCAGGGGAATGATCCGGGATTGTTTACTGCTGAATGGGCAATTGTTAGTGGCAGCGGCGGGCGATTGGGAGATCCATCAGATCCAAATTCTGGCTTCACAGGTGCTATTTGTGAAACCTATGTACTGCGCTACAGAATTACTTCGGGTTGTGGCTTGTCTGAAGACAGGGTAAGCATCACATTTAATCATTCTCCTTCTACTGCAAATGCAGGAGGAGATTTGATCTTTGATGACGGACGAACAGAAACGTTCCTTTCTGCCAGTGATCCGGTGATAGGAGAAGGGGTATGGACAATTGATAGTGGTATTGGTGGATTGATTGATGATCCAACAGACAGCAGTTCAAGATTTATCGGACAGGCATGTGGGACTTATGTTCTCAGATGGACAGTCTCTGCCAGTTGTGGCTCTAACTCTGACGATGTAGTTGTTACCTTTGGTCATAAGCCTACTGAAGCATCAGCCGGAGCAGATCAGTTTGTTACAAGTGGAGATGTGGTAACCGTATTAGCCGGAAATACACCTGTTGAGGGACAGGGAACATGGACAATAATTGAAGGAACCGGAGGTAGCTTCTATGATACTCATGATCCAACCAGTCAGTTTTCAGGTCAGTTGTGCGGATCATATATCCTGCAATGGACCATAGTAACAGGATGTTCCGAATCCTTTGATCAGGTAAAAATTGAATTTGATAAGGTCGATATAATTGCCTTTGCTGGTCCGGATATAAGCTATATGGATGGAACAATAAGCGCACAATTGCAAGCAAATGATCCGATGAATGCCACCGGAACATGGGAAATACTTAGTGGTGCGAATGGTACCTTGACAGACGTGAATGACCCCGGAGCAGTATTTACAGGATTGCTTGGCCGGGTATATGTACTTAAATGGTCAATTACTTCTGCCTGTGGGAGCAGTACAGATGAAATGAAAATTGCATTCCTGAGTACAGGTAGCTATCAGGATACAAGAGATGGTGAAAATTATCCTACTGTGCTCATTGGGGATCAGGAATGGATGACAAAAAATCTAAATTTCAAAACTGTAAATTTCAGTTGGCCATACAGCAACCTGCAATCCTTCAGAGATGAATATGGAATGCTTTATAATTACGAAGCAGCTAACGTTGCTTGTCCTGACGGTTGGCATTTACCATCTGATACAGAATGGCGTGTGCTTGAGAAGGCTCTTGGAATGAGTAGTGGTGTTAGTCTGTCGTTTGGATACCGTGGCGCCAATGAGGGGGCGGAGTTGAAAGAATCAGGATTAGGACATTGGCATTCACCAAATAATAATGCGGTTGACCTTATAGGTTTAAAAGCTCTTCCAGGTGGATATCGGGATAGTGATGGTAATTTCGGATTATTAGGAACAATGGGTGCATTCTGGACAGCCACTCAGGATATTGCTGATCAAATAGCAATTTACAGGGGACTGCACAAGGATAAATCTCAAATTGGGCGTGACTGGTTTGATAATCAAAACGCGATTTCTGTAAGATGTGTCAAAGATTGAGTGTGCACAATCCAATAATAACGAGGTACGATCGTTGATTAATTGTTAATTTTGTCAAAACGATTAGAATGCGATTTCTACAGTCTTTATTGGTCTTTATTATCTTTATAGCCCTCATAGGTGCATGCGAAACGCAGGGTATATTAAAAGATCCTGATGCCGTTCTTGAGTTTTCTACAGATACTGTGCTGTTTGATACTGTTTTCACTACCATTGGATCAACCAGTCTTAATTTCAGAGTACATAACCCGCACAAACAGGAAATCCTGATTGATCGTTTATTCCTTGCTAAAGGATCAGGATCCAAATACCGACTCAATATCAACGGTAAGCAGGAAAGAGAGATAAAAGATTTATCGATTCCTCCGGAGGACAGTATTTTTATTTTTGTGGAGGTTACTTTAGATCCTAACAATGTCAATGATCCTATGGTTGTTCAGGATTCTATCGTTTTTGAGGTAAATGGAAATGTTCAGGATGTTGACCTGATTGCATTCGGACAAGATGTTCATCTGATTAATGGTGAGATTATTGGAACTCAGGAATGGATAAACGATAAGCCATATCTCGTATATAATTCTATGGCAGTGGATACTGCTGCAACTCTGACCATTAATCCTGGCACAAGAATTCATTTTCATAAGAGATCATCAATGATCGTTTATGGAACTCTGAAAGTTCAGGGAACACTGGAAGAGCCGGTGAGCTTTCTGGGTGACCGGCTTGAAGAATGGTATGATAATACTCCCGGACAATGGGGAGCTTACGTCGAACTTGAGGAGGGGGGAGTTTACCTTCTGGCAGGAATTCATTTTATTAAGGGAAGCAAGGATAATGAAATTAATTACGCCATTATTAAAAATGCTATAAAAGGCATTCAGGTTGATTCCATGGTAACTGCTTCCAAACCAACATTAACCTTGTCTCATACCCGCATCGAAAATATGACTGTTACCGGCATAGATGCCAGGAGTACAACTATTCTTGCCGATAATTGCCTGATAGCTAACTGTGGAACGCATTGTGTGGGATTATTCCTGGGTGGCTCTTATGAATTCTACCACTGCACAATTTCCAATAATATGGCTTCAGGAGCCAGAACTCATCCTGCCGTAGCGCTGAATAATTTCTATGTATATGAAGGGCAGGCCTATGTTTATGACTTGCACAATGCCTTGTTTGCAAATTGTATCATATATGGAGCAAGGCAAATGGAAATCGAGCTATGGAATACAATTGATGATATTCCTGTGCCAGGCAAATTTAACTATATGTTTGATCATTGTCTTGTTAAGGTAGATACTCTCAAAACTGATAACAAGGATCATTGGCAAGGAATCATTAAGAATATTAGTCCGGGATATGATACGATCCCATATAGTTACCGCCTTGATACTTTGTCGATTGCTTTGGATAAAGGAAAGATTGATTACGCCCGTTTCTTCCCAAACGGTTTGGATGGAAATAATAGATTGACTGACGATGGTCCTGATATCGGAGTCTATGAACGAATCGAAGAGAAATAGATATATATGAAGACCCTTAGAACTTACCTTATTCTGCTATTATCACTGATTTTTTTAGCTGGCTCTTGTGAGAAAGATGATGATCCTGTACAGATAATAGATACAAATCCCTATCATAGAATTATGTTCTATAATGTGGAGAACCTGTTTGATACTGTAGATCAGCCCGGTACTGCTGATGAGGAATTTACTCCGGAAGCAGATAAAGAATGGAACACTCACAAGTTATTTGACAAGCTTGATAAGATAGCAAGGGTGATAAACGATACAGGGGAAGATACCTGGCCCGAATTAATTGGATTCTGTGAAGTTGAAAATCGTGATGTGCTGGAGTTGCTTCTTGCAGCTACAGATATGAAAGAGGCTGGTTATGAGATAATCCACAAAGAATCACCTGATTACAGAGGAATAGATGTGGCACTTATGTACAAGAGAGATGTTTTTGAGCTGATTAATTATAAACTATACCAGGTGTGGTTCCCCTTTAATATTGATTATTCAACACGTGAAGTATTATATGTAAAAGGTAATCTGGCTGGAACCGGTGAAATCCATTTGTTTGTAAATCATTGGCCATCGCGTTCTGGCGGGGAGATGGAAACCCGACCAAAGCGAGTGTTTGTTGCTGAACTAATCCGTACTAAGGTCGATAGTATTTTTGGGGTTGACCCTGAGGCCAGGATCATTCTAACAGGTGATTTCAATGATGAGCCAAATGATTTTAGTATTATCTCAGGGCTGACAGGACTGCATAGCTTCGATAAACCCAAGCCAGGCAATTTGTATGCTATATCGAGGTACCTTCAGGAGAATAGTGATATTGGCTCCTATAAGTACAAAGGGAACTGGAATTTTCTCGATCAGTTTGTTGTTTCTTCTTCATTGCTTGATACCACTCAAAACCTCTATTGTCGTCCAACTGACCTCGAAATTACAGAAAAGTACTACCTGTTCGAGGAAGACAAAACCTACATGGGCAAGAAGCCCTATCGCACTTATTTAGGAAATTATTTCCACGGTGGCTATTCAGATCATTTACCGGTGGCGTTGAAGTTGCGTTATCGCGAGTAGGGGGAGGTGCTCACAGGGCACTTTGCTGATATACCGCGAGAACCTCCACCAGATCCCGGCCTTCCTTTAGATTAGCAATGTTATTTTAAAATGCTGTAAATTGAAAAGGAATGAGGTGAACTTACCGGCTTCCTAGGCTAGAGACCTACCCGGCGTATTAGTCCTCATTCCCTTTTTAAG
>JAYEFL010000125.1:0-14022 GCA_034658635.1 Bacteroidota bacterium
CTCTCATTAACCAAAGCAGGGAGGACCACGTAATTGAGGAACAGGCTGCCAACCGACAAGCGCTTGGATATGTGGTTTAACAATCGCTAATACAAATTGAGTTTGCTTAACAAGTACAGATACGAAAATAACAATTAGCGCAATAGTTAATAATTGAAAAATCTGATCAAGAGCTAACATCTGTACACCATTATGCCGGTGACCCGGGAGCGTTTCACCAGGAAGTTTTTCGTGATCAAAAGGATGTGCATGCGTGACCAAAAAACCTGAATCCAGACGATGCTCATGCCAATTGACTGAATAATTATAGCTCAGGAACAAAATAGTTGGCAGTAAGATCACTACGAACAAGCGATGCATTAATCGTTTTGTCATACTTTTTTTTGGTGCTTCAAAAATAGGCACTGAAAATTCTTGCTCCAATGGCTTAAGTTAATTTGGACTCTGTCTAAATAGCTTCTAAATAAGTGATTATCTATAAGCTACAAAAATACAGGTCAATACTTAACGTTAAAAAACGTTAAGTCTAAATGGGTTCTGAGCAAATTATTCGTTTTACTTTTACACAATGAGATGTCACATTCAGCAATAAATCCTTCACACTTGTCGTTTTCCTGTTGAATCTTGTATAACAAACAAGTATATTCACTGTACCAAATCGGATCCCCCTCCGGTTAACCGAACTTTACAACATAACTGAATGAAGCATTACCACCTGATAGGCTTTTTCTGTGTTTTTCTTGGATTAACAGGATGCAAATCCAAACAACCCGACTTTTTTACTTACGAGCTCCGAACCAGGTCTTTTGTAGAAAAGATTCATGGTACAGGAACTCTGGAATCAGCAAAAAATTTCACAATTGTTGCCCCGGCGGTGATGGGTTCATCAATAAAGGTTGCCTCACTGGCACCTGAAGGCACTTTGGTTCAGAAAGGAGATACAGTGTGCACTCTTAATGCTCCTGATATTCAGGGGTATTATGATCGTTATGATGATGAACTTATGGCTGCCAGGGCTGATCTGGTAAAACAAGAGGCTAAGAATGCGGTTCAGCTCAGTTTGCTCAATGCTCAAATTTTGATGAATAAAGCAAGAATGGAAATCACGCAACTTGACTCTGTTCAAATAAAATTTGCTCCACCAGTACAAAAAAGGATTATGGAGCTTGAACAAGAGAAAAACGATATTACAAAGAAGAAGCTAGTCAAGAAGCTGGAGGCTGAAAGAAAGATTAATGAACAAACGGTACGTGCAATAAAATCTCAGATAATTCAAAAGGAGCAACTGGTACAAAGATTTCAGGACCAATTGGATATGCTCATTATCACAGCTCCTAAAAGCGGTATGCTAATATATGCTTCCTCCCCAATGGTTATGTTTATGGATGGTAGTGGAAATATAGGATCAAGCGGTGGCGATAAGATAAAGATCGGGAGCATTGTAAGACGAAGGATGCCGTTGATTGAACTACCTGATCTTGAGAACATGCAGGTGAAGCTCATGGTTCAGGAAGGAGATTTTAAACGAATTGAAGAAGGACAACAGGTTGTCATTCAGCCTGATGCCCTTGATAAATTTATCACAACCGGAACAATCGCAAAAAAATCATTAGCCAGCCAAAAGTTAGCCTATAAATTTAAAGTCAAAAGCTACACAGTCATAATAGATATTGATAGCCTGGATAATATGATGCTACCAGGATTAAGTGCTAATTGTGAAATCATAGTTCATGACATTCAAGATACAATTGTAGTACCCAGCATATCAATATTTGAGAAAGACTCGATTAAGGTAGTATATGTTTCAAAAGGTGAATATTTCGTGCCTGAACCTGTTGAAACCGGGCTTATAAACAGTGCACTGACAATAATCTCTGCCGGGCTTACCGGCAATGAGACAATAGCCCTGATGGAACCACCTATGAAATACGTCCAAAAACTAAAAAAAATAAAGCAATGAGTAAGTTCCTGCCGATTCTACTCCTTTTCCTTTTGTGTGCTTGTAATAATGATGACATCCAAAACACTCCAACTACTCAGGTAAAACATGGCACTTTTACTGAAGAATTGACTGAGGAAGGATCTATACAATCCGTAAATGCCATTTTTATTACTACTCCGAGAGTTTCATACAGGTATGGCGCACTCAAAATCGCCTCCATCATTGAAGATGGAACTGAAGTTATGGAAGGAGATACTGTTTTGGTTTTTGATCCAACAGAGTTAAAGAAAGCGATCATTAATGCTGAGCAAAAACTGGAAATTGCGCAGGCCGAATTTGAAAAAATGAAGGCGACTCAGGAATCTGAGATTGAAGATCTGGAAGCCGATCTTGAAATCACCCAGATATCTCTTGAAATATCCAGGATCAATTTTACCAATGCTCGCTTTGAATCCGAGATCACCAAGAAAGAAATCAACCTCCAACTCAAAACATCAGAGATATCCCTGGAAAGAGCTAAGGAACAAATCGATAATAAGAAAAGAATACATAAAGAAGAGCTGCTGCAAAAAAAATTGGGCATGAATCAATTAATTAAAACTCTTGAAGAAGCCAATGCAACGATGAGCAGCTTATTCGTTGTGAGTCCTTCAAACGGCATTGCTATTGTCAAGGATAACTGGATGACCGGTCAAAAATGGCAGGTTGGAGAACAACCATATTCAAGATATCCCATCATTGATCTTCCTGACCTCCGCCATATGATGACTGAAGTGAAAATCAATGAGGTTGATGTTTCAAAAGTCAGGCCAGGACTAGAGGTTGAGATTATTTCTGACGCCTATTCTGACACAAGCTATACAGGCAAAATATCTCATGTAGCTAATCTGGCTCAACCCAAAGATCGCAACTCCAAGATAAAGGTGTTTCCTGTAAAAATCCTTATCGATGGAGAAAATAACAAGCTACTGCCAGGTCTGACTGTCAGTTGTAAAATTAAAGTAAACGAGATAAAGGATATTTTGTACCTCCCTGTGGAAAGTATTTTTGAAGAATACGGAAATCCTTATGTGTACCTGAAAGCAAAGTCAGGCTTCAAAAGACAGGATATTCAAACCGGAGATCGAAATACTGATTTTGTGGTAATCCTCCAGGGACTGT
Organism: Bacteroidota bacterium; assembly: GCA_034658635.1. Classification (GTDB taxonomy): domain Bacteria; phylum Bacteroidota; class Bacteroidia; order Bacteroidales; family UBA12481; genus JABHCC01. The sequence goes on from JAYEFL010000125.1 coordinate 3,104, forward strand.
CTGACGGAGATGAGGTTGCCTTATCTGATCCCTTTGTTAACAAACAAGAAAACACACAATGAGAAGAGTCTATTTGTATCACAAAAACATTTTGCTGTTTTCAGGCATCCTCGCCCTTTTTACATTGCTTTCCTGTCAATCATCACATAGCTACTTAGAAATGACCGTCATGGAGGGTCCATTCAGGCAGTCCTTTACTGAAACGGGTGACCTGGCTGCTATAAAATCAACTGCAGTTCCGATGCCCAGAGTGCATTATCAGTATGGGTATGAGTTCAAAATTATGGAGCTGATGGATAACGGCAGCTATGTATCTAAAGGTGATACAATTGCCAAGCTGGATGACTCATCAATTCAAAAATTCATTATAAGCATGCAGGAGGCTCTTGAAACAGAAGAGGCGGCATCAAACAAGCAAAAAATTGAAAGCCAGAATGCGCTTCAGGATCTAAATGCCCACTTAAGATCAGAACAAGCTACCTACAACCTGAAGAAACTGGAACTTGAACGTTCTGAATTCGATACTGAGCAAAAAAGGAAGCTAAAGAAGTTGGAATTCGACCAGGCCACAATTCGCATTAATAAAACCAAGCGCCAGCTTAAGGAGAAACCAATAATGAACGAATATGATCGCATAATCCAACAGATCAAGGTAATGCAAAAAGAATCTGAATTAGCCGGAGCCTTCAAAGCGCTTGGTAATATGGTAGTTACAAGCCCCGAAGAGGGTCTGTTCCAGGTGGGCTCAAGCATGTTTCATTATCCTCCACAAGACCTTAAGGTTGGTGATCAGGTTTATCAAGGCGGACTGATTGCCAGAATTCCGGATGTCAGTAAGATGCGTGTCAACACCTTTGTAAATGAAACTGATTTCACCAAAATAAAAGTTGGAAGCAAGGTTCTTGTTCGGCTGGATGCTTTACCAGATGTAAATTTTCATGGGATTATTACTTATATCAGCAGAACCTGCATAAAAAAAGACAAAAAGAAAGTATTCAAGGTTAAGGTAGAGGTTATGGAATCTGATTTACGACTGAAGCCAGGCATGACAGTTAGTTGTGAGTATATTTGTTATGAAAGTGAAAAGGAAATCTTTGCCCCGAACAACTGCGTACTGAAAGAAAATGGCCAGGCATTTGTCTTCCTTCATAATGGTAGTAATCCTGAAAAATTAAAAATCGAAGCCCGACATTCTAACAGTCATCATACAGTGATCTCCGGAGATATCCGTCCCGGACAAAAATTAATCCCTTTTGAAGAAGTCTTAACAAAAGCATCTGAGCTATGCAACTAGGAGAAAATGTACATGTAGCCTTTCTTGGCCTGATTGATCACAAATTCCGTTCTTTTCTGACCATTTTAGGGATAATCTTTGGCACTGCTTCGGTTATTACCATGATTGCCATTGGAGAAGGGGCAAAAAAGCAAGCCATTGCTAAATATCAGGATCTGGGTATCAATAATATTATCGTCAGGGATAAAGACCTGACCGACAAGGAGTTGGAGGGAGTCAGGATGAAATTCTCAAAGGGCTTATCTTTTGATGATGCTCTTTCTATACAGGAGATCGTTCCGGGCGTGATGAGTGTTGCTCCACAAACGGAAGTCAAACTGGATGCCAAATCCGGAGATCGCTCATCCAAAGCCACTGTCATAGGGATTACTCCGGAAATACTCCAGGTACTGAACTACAGTACTGAGAAGGGAGACTTCATAACAGAAGATCAGTATAAACGCCAGCTTAAGGTATGTGTGTTAGGAGCCACTATTTCCAGAGAATTATTCAGCTATGAGAGTCCTGTTGGCCGAAACGTCAAACTGGGTGATCAATGGTTTGAGATCATCGGAGTAATGGAAACCAAAGCTCTCTTTACTGAAACCGTTGGTGAGTTAGCCTCCCGTGACCTGAATAATGATATTTATATCCCTTTGTCCACTTTCATCAAGAGGATCCCTAAAGAAAACCCCCTGGCCAGCGACATAAAGCAACTAACGGTTAGGCTGGAAAACTCAAATGAGCTTGTTGAATCAGCAGCAGTAATCCGGGGGCTTCTGAATCGACATCATTATAACAACGACGATTTCAGTATAATCGTTCCATTTGAACTGATGAAGCAAGAAGAGCGGGAAAGCCGCATATACAATTTCCTACTGGCTTCCATAGCAGCAATTTCACTAATCGTTGGGGGCATCGGCATCATGAACATTATGCTGGCGTCCATACTGGAACGAACACGTGAGATAGGTATTCGCAGAGCGATTGGGGGGCGAAAAGCCGATATTCTGGGGCAATTTATCACTGAAGCCGTTGTTCTCAGTATCTCCGGTGGAATAATCGGTGTATTTCTTGGGATCTTTCTGTCGGTAGGCATAACCTGGGTAACTGACATCCAAACTTCACTTACACTATACTCCATTATTATTGCCTTCTCATTTTCTGTTATGGTAGGAATAACCTTTGGCTACCTACCCGCTAAACGAGCCGCCAATCTGAAACCAATTGAATCTATACGTCACGAATAAAACAACCACAACATGCTAATCGACATTGAGAACCTGAAAAAAGATTACCTGATGGGTGAGTTCAGAGTAACAGCCCTAAGAGAAATAAACCTGCAGATTCAAAAGAATGAATTCGTGGCCATCATGGGGCCATCCGGGTCAGGTAAATCTACCCTGATGAATATTCTTGGCTGCCTTGACACCCCAACTGAAGGAACTTTTCTATTTGAAGATATGGATGTCACTCAATTGGATGATGATGAACTTTCAGCCATTCGTAATAAGCACATTGGATTTATCTTTCAATCGTTTAACCTCCTTCCACGAATGACGGCTCTGCATAATATTGAATTACCTCTGATGTATGCAGGAGTGGAAAAAAAGGAAAGATTTGAGATGGCAAAAGCTTCACTTGAAAAAGTGGGTCTTGGAGACAGGATCGATCATAAACCATCAGAGTTATCTGGTGGACAAAGACAACGGGTAGCTATTGCAAGAGCCCTGGTAACCAATCCCGGAATCATTCTGGCAGATGAACCTACCGGAGCACTCGATTCTAAAAGCGGCATAGAAATCATGGGAATTTTTAAACAACTTCATGAAGAGGGTCATACTGTTCTGATTATTACACATGAAAGAGATATCGCAGCATGTGCAAACCGCATTCTGGAGATTCGTGATGGCATGATTACCAAAGACACTAAAAATATCAACTACGAAATTGGCGAACTCAGCCTGGCAAATTAGAAACCTGAATAATCTTACTTATGAATCTCATCAAAAGAATCCTAAGCAGTCTCATTATTTCATTTACAATTTTTTCCGGATCATTTTCTCAGGAAGTCTATCGACTGGATCTGGAAACGAGTATTCTGCTGGCACAAAGGCAGAGCAACCGTATGCTGATATTGAAGCAACAACTCAAGAGTGCCACCTATAACCTCAAAATTGCCAATAGTCAGTTTAAAACACATATAAACCTTGACATGACCCTGCCCCAATACACCGAAACTATACGGCAATGGGAAGACAGCTCAGGGATTTCATTTTACCCGGTGAGGCAAAACCAAATTAATTCGTACCTAACCATCAATCAACCGCTTCCTACAGATGGAAGTCTTTATATCCGAACAGGTTTGTTGAATTTTGTAGATTTCTATGCAGATGATCGTAATGCACAAATATCATCCAGTATCGGTTTACGTCAACCGATCGCTGCCTTTTTTGGTCACAACAACATTAAGCTTTTCTACAAGCAGGCCAAGCTGAATTATGAAATGACACTCAAGCAATTGAAACGCGATGAACTTGACCTGGTGTATATTACCAGTCAGGCTTTCTATGGAGTGCTTTCTGCCCAGGAAGCCATGGAGATCGCCCGGCGGAATCTTGAACGTCAGCAAGAAGCATTTACAATCGCAAGGAATAAATATAAAGCAGGTTTGATCAGAGAGGTAGAAGCCCTGCAGATGGAAGTTGATTTGAGCGCAGCAGCAAATCAATATGAAAACGCCCGAACAGATAATATGGCTCAGTTCAGACTATTCAAAGAGCAATTGGGCTTAAATATGAGCGATAGTGTTGTAGTACAAAACGAAATGGAGTACAAACCAATCTTTGTAAATGTGGATAAGGCTGTTGGCCTGGCCATGGCTAACCGTTTAGAATTGCGGGAAAATGAAATCAGGATAGAGTTGCAGGAGATGGAAGTCAGGCGCCGCAAGGCTGCAGGACGCATTAGTGGAGATATACTCCTTAATTATAACTTCATAGGGGTAGGTAAAAACAGTCGAGCCATTCCTATTGCTACCACATTTGATAACACATGGCAGAACCTGACTGATCGACCGGGGAGTTTTGGAGTTGGGCTAACAGCCAGGATTCCGATACTTGACTGGGGTGAAAACAGAGCACGTGTAAATTATGCCAAATCCGGATTAGAACAGAATAAACTGCAACTAATAGGAACCAGAATGTCAATAGAACGAGAGATCCGTACCCTGGTTGACAGGCTTCATAACAGTTTAAGAGGACTAGAACTGCTTGAAAAAAGTGTAATCATTGCCGAGAAAAGCTTTGATATCTCACGCCAACGCTATGCCAACGGAGAAATAGACTCACAGTTTATGGCTCTGGAACGCGATCGTCTTAACCAGGCATATACTACCAAACTTAATTCATACATCAATTACAAATTGAGCCTTTCAGATCTCATGCGAAAGACTTTCTTTGACTTTGAGGCCAATAAGCCGGTTGTGCCTGATAGCCTTTAAAACCTGACGAGGTTTAAAAAATAAATCCTACATTTGTATTGTCGTGGTGGATTTGTCCGACTATTGGACGAACCTTAATATGGGAATCCGGTGTGAATCCGGAGCTGTACCCGCAGCTGTAAGTCCTGATCTGACCAAATAGGTCAGAAGCTTCTGAAGAACAAAGCCACTGACTGCCACCCGGCGGTTGGGAAGGCCACAGAAGCCAGGATAAGCCAGAAGACCTGCCAGACTGTATTTGTTTAATACATGCTTCGGGAATAAAGTGAGAATACCTGCACGTTTTCAAACAACTTCCAGAAGCTTTGACACTTAATATGTTATGAAAGCATTCAGGAGCCTTATACTGACGTTTTTGATTTTCTGTCTTACCATCACAGGTCTGCGAGGACAAGAACATCACAGAATCGTTACCCTGTCAGCCTCTTTAACCAACTTCATCTTCTCACTGGAAGCAAGCGATAAGCTAATCGGGTGCACAAGTTATTGCGAACTCCCTGAAAACCTGGAAGTAACAAAAGTTGCATCAGCAATAACCGTTAGCATAGAAAAAGTGTTTACACTCAATCCGGATCTGATTCTGGCAACTGCCCTCACAAAGCCTGAAACAATTCAGAAATTACGTCAACTGGGCATTCGTGTGGAGCTTTTCAATACTCCTGTATCCTTTGATGAAATCTGTGAGCAATTTATCAAAGTGGGAAAACTCACAGGAAAAGAAGAATTAGCCCATAAGATTATCTATCATGAAAAGCAGAAGGTCAGAGAACTTCAAACCCGGATTCCTTTAGACCAGGAAGAGCCTTCAATATTCTTTCAGATCGGATCCAAACCCTTGTTCTCTGTTTTATCCAGCACTTTTATGGATGACTTCATAACCCTGGCTGGTGCCAGAAATATTGCTGCAGATTTTCAAAAAGGCACGGTGAACAGGGAAAGTATTCTACTCCGAAACCCTGATATTATCATCATCTCCTTAATGGGCATCCTGGGAGAACAAGAAATAGAAACATGGAAAAAATATCCAGGGCTCTCAGCCGCAGAAAACAACAAGATTTTGTTAGTTGATGCCAATAAAGCATGTAGCCCAACCCCTGTACAATTTGTTGAAGTATTGCAAGAGATAATTGAATTCATTTACTAACACATGAAAAGAAAATACAGAACCTGGCTGATTTTCATTTATACACTGCTGCCCCTGGTAGTTGTGTCTGTAATTCTATCTCTTTCAGTGGGCGAGATGAAGATTTCACCTTTAAAAATTATTTCCATACTGATGCAGGGTGAAGGAATGGAATACACTATATTACATGAAATCCGTCTGCCCCGCATCATTCTGGGATTTGCCGTTGGCGGAGCTCTGAGTCTGGCCGGGGTAATTCTGCAAGGAGTGTACCGAAATCCCCTGGTTGAACCATATACACTAGGCATATCCGGAGGAGCTGCCCTGGGAGTTTCCATAGTCATAGGATCAGGACTTTATCACCTGGCAGGGAGCCTTGTACTCCCTGCTGCAGGCTTCACCGGTGGGTTGATTACCATTTTTCTGGTTTTCTTTCTTAGCATGAAAAAAGGCAGTCTGCACATCCAAAGCATGCTGCTTATCGGTGTAATGATCAGCTTTGTAGCCTCCTCAGCTATGATGTTCGTTATGGCCACCACAACCGCCGAGAGCCTGCATAATATTATGTTCTGGATCATGGGATCACTGGATGAACCCGATCAGCTTCTTATCAAAATTACTTTCTGGGTATCTGTTTCAGGATTACTGATAGCATACATGTTTGTTCGTCCGCTTAACGCCCTGAGACTGGGCGAAAGCAGAGCCAGGCATTTGGGTGTAAACACAACACGGTCGGTTCGAATCCTGTTCATCCTGGCTTCATTACTAACCGGTGTTTGTGTTTCGGTAGCCGGACTAATAGGTTTTGTCGGATTGGTGGTTCCGCACTTTATAAAATTGCTTATCGGGAATGACTACCGGATTCTTCTGGCCGGATCATTTTTAGGCGGAGGAATTTTTGTCCTTTTTTGTGATGCAATCGCCCGCACAATAATTCTGCCAAACGAACTGCCCATTGGGGTGATCACAGGAATTCTTGGAGGAATACTATTTCTGTTGGTAATAACCGGCTCATTACAAAGAAAAAAAACCACTGAATGACAAGCCCTTTTCTTGACATACACGATTTTGCATGCGGGTATCCTGGTGGGTTCCAACTAAAACCCGTCAGCCTGAGCCTTAAAAAAGGTTCGATTACCGGTATAATTGGTCCGAATGGATCTGGAAAAACAACTCTCTTCAGAGGCATCATTGGCGAACTTCAGAAAAAATCGGGCAGAGTATTACTTGGTAGTCAGGATTTACTTGCAATACACCGCAAAGAAAAAGCCAAACTATTGGCCATTGTCACTCAGGATACTGAGAGTATTGGTATGACAGTCGAGGAATACGTCTTGCTGGGCAGGATACCGCATCACAAATCCTGGCAATTCTTCGATTCGGCTGAGGATGTAGAAATCGCCGGGCACTACATGGAACTCACCGGAGTTATTCACAAACGCAACAAGAAATTAGACCAATTAAGTGGAGGCGAAAGACAGCTGGCTGCAATTGCAAGAGCTTTGGCTCAGGAGCCAACTCTATTACTCCTTGATGAACCAACAGCATCACTGGATATCTCACATCAGGGACAAATTCTCAACCTTCTGCAGAAGCTAAATCAGGAACTGGAATTAACCGTATTGATGGTAATCCATGACCTCAATCTTGCCAGTGAGTATTGCGATTATCTCACCATGATATCAAAAGGAGCTGTTTTTACCAAGGGAACACCTGAACAAGTCTTAACATACCAAAACATTGAAAAAGTATATAACAGCGTAGTAGTCACACATACAAATCCAATCTCCGGAAAACCAGTAATACTCATGGTCTCAGAAAAATCACTAAAAAACCCAATCACAAAGCAAGCAAGTAATCAATAACCAAGTAACCAATCTCTATTAATATGAAAATTCACCTTTTTGCTGTCTTACTCGCAATTACAGCCAACACCCTGACAGGATATTGTCAGGATCAGGATTCAATCAGCAAGTATGATCTGGAAGAAATTGTAGTATCTGCCTTTCGTACCCGTTCTAACTTTAATGACCTTCCTCATTCCATTCAGGTTCTGCTTAAGAAAGACATTGAAAGCATCCCTTCAGAAAATCTCAGTGACCTCTTAAAGAAAACTTCCGGGATAGATGTGATTGAATACCCCGGCTTACAGTCAAATATTGGAATGCGGGGATACTCTCCAACAGCGCATGGATATACATACACCATGGTTCTCATCAATGGCATGCCTGTAGGAACCAATAATATTTCAACACTCGACCTGCAAATGGCTGATCAGGTTGAGATTCTCAAGGGGCCCTTTTCGGCCTTCTTTGGATCTGGAGCCATGGCTGGGATAATCAATGTCGTCACACCTGTTAGTAAAGGCAAAATTAAAGGAAGTGCAGGTTTGTCTTTGGGTAGTTACGGAGCCAGCCAGGCAAAGGCTAAGGCTGGCGGTAGTTTGGGTGAAAAATTGAGTTTTGATTTCTATGCTAAAGCCATGAATCAGCGAAATGATTATAAAACCGGCAAGCGTAACCTGCTGAATATGACCGAATCTGAGAAAGAAATCATGGATCCTCTTTCCTACAACCAGATTGCACAGAATACCAGCTATGATAAATATAATGCCGGATTGCGTCTTGGCTGGAAATTGAATAAGAACTGGGAGATACAACTATATGAAGATATGTTCATGGCCAAAGACGTACTAATGCATGGTACATTCTGGGGTATTTACGGACAACAACAGAAAGATCTACAGCGTTTGTCGCACAATCTCGTATTAACCGGACAGTCAGGCAAGCATTCATTACGGTTTAGTCCGTATTTTATCTCGGATGAGGAGACCTACTTCAGTGATCTCTCAGATGACCGATATACAACCAGCGTGAATCACACTAATACATATGGATTTATTATGCAGGATGAGTTCACACTAGGAAACCATTCTGTATTGTTTGGGATCGATAACAAATCATATAATTATCAATCTATGATATGGTCTGGTGCGGAAATTCGTGCAGTACCCTACTTTCCAAATCACAATAATATGAGTACCGGGTCTTTCATACAGTTGAAGATGAACCTCCTTGACAATAAGCTTAATCTGTCAACCGGAGCAAGATACGATTACATACAGTTCAAGGTTTATGATACTGATTACATGGAAGCCAACCAGGCATCGGAAGTTCACAACACACTGAATCCTAACCTCGGAATACAGTATTCAATCTTGCCAGGGCTCAAGATCCACGCAAGCACAGGAACGGCCTTTTTAGCTCCCGATGCATTTAAAAAGACAGGATCATATGTGTATACCTCAAGTTACGGGTCAAGAATCTACAAGGGGAACGCAGATTTAAAACCCGAATCCTCTTTATCAGCTGATCTTGGTATTGCCATGAATAAGAAAGATCTGGGCTTGTCGGCTGATATCACCTGGTTTACAAATACTCATCGTGACATGATTGTATTTGACTATTCCTCTCCTGACACCACTACTTTTATGAATTCTGACAATGCACAGATGAATGGTTTGGAAGGAAACTTTGCATTTGATTTTGGGGTTTTTGCTGATTACCGGTACTCATTGAAACTATACGCAGGCTTCACTCATTTAACAAAGGCTGAAGTGATAATTGATACTGTTGTCTCCGACATGAATTATGTACGAAGAAACAATGCCTCTTTCGGAATTGAGTTCCGTAATTTCAAGGGATTTTCAGCACGAATCAACGCCCGTTACATTGGACGCCGACTTGAAGATAACTGGTTGTATGCATATGACTACAGCACCTGGCAGAAAATCCCGTATACTACTGCTTCCGGTGAACCAATCCGCGAGGGACTAATCAATGAAGCAATTCTTGAGCATCCTGATTTCATGGTTATCGATTTATCCTGTAGTTATACTTTTAAGAACCGCTTCAAGTTTGGTTTGCAGATACAAAACCTGGCTGATGAGAACTATACTGAAAAAGACACTTACTATATGCCTGGCAGAATGATTACGGGCAGTTTTACATATCAATTCTGAGATGAAAGAGATTATTTTTATCACGGGTGGACAACGTTCTGGGAAAAGTCGCTTCGCACAGGAAATTGCTTTGCAGAAATCATCTAATCCTATATACCTGGCAACAGCCAGAGTATGGGACGATGACTTCAAGGAACGAATCCAACACCATCAATCAGACAGAGATCATCGCTGGACAACTATAGAAGAAGAGAAGCATCTGAGCAAGCTTGATCTAAACGAGGCAACTGTAGTTCTTGACTGCATAACGCTCTGGCTAACTAATTTCTTCTTTGACTCGAAGTATGATATACAAAAATCCAAAGAGCAAGCCATAGCTGAATGGGATGAACTCATCAAACAGAATTTCACCCTTATTGTAGTAGGGAACGAATTGGGCATGGGTGTGCACCCCGAAAATGGAAACGCCAGAAAATTTGCCGACCTTAACGGTTGGATCAATCAGCATATTGCAGCAAGTGCCAACGAGGTATTTTTAATGACATCCGGAATACCATTAAAAATCAAATGATCGAAACTTTAACCATTAATGAAAGAAATACTACAAAATAAAATAGATACTAAAACCAAGCCCTTGGGAGCATTGGGGCGATTAGAGGAATTAGCACTAACAATCGGAACTATTCAAAACACTCTGGAACCAAAACTTGTTAATCCTGCAATTCTTGTTTTTGCCGGTGATCACGGTCTCACAGAAGAGGGAGTCAGTCTGTACCCCAGGGAAGTCACCTTCCAAATGGTAATGAATTTTCTTAATGGTGGAGCTGCAATTAATGTGTTTTGCCGTCAGCATAATATCCGTCTGAAAGTTGTTGATGCCGGCGTGGATCACGATTTTGCCGATCATCCCGGATTAATCCATGCAAAAATAGGCAGGGGTACCCAAAACATCATGAACCATCCGGCAATGACAGCTGATGAATGTAATAAAGCGATTGAAACCGGACGATCACTAACTGAAAAAGAATATGATCAAGGCTGCAACATTATTGGTTTCGGA
>JAYEFL010000126.1:0-3463 GCA_034658635.1 Bacteroidota bacterium
TACAAATTCCTCATGAGATATTCTATGATTTATTATTTTATGGTAACAACCAACCATAGCAAGAGAATAATAATGCCTACCAAAACCCAGCTTCCAAAGAAACCGATATAATCTATTCTCTTTGGCTTCATGAATTCCCATTGACTTTTTGGGAAAAGCTTTAATTCGTCATACCTGGCAGGATTTGCATAAGAATATGCCAATTCAGCTTCTTCCTTCTCAGCTGTTACCTGAACCGGAGTATGTTGTCGGGCAAAAAATCGATCTGTAACAGCTCTGGGCACTGCTTTTGTAAAGGGTGAAATCAGGAATAACAGCAAGAATGGGAATAGAGCCGAAAAGAAAAATCTTAGTGAGACAAGCTGAGCTTTTGACCAGTTTGAGAAATCAAGCCCCAACCAGCTGACAACCCATATCTCTGCCTGAAATCTTCCCTTTCCTATTTTTGGCGAAGTAGTATCAAGAGGATCTGCGTGTACAACCTTTTCAAAGAATATCCCGACAGGAAGAACCAGATGTTCTTTTTGGATTTCTTGTCCTACAAAAGATGCCAGTCCGCGATCTACATCACTCTGCATGGCATTCGTCTCAATTAATACAGTTTTCTCAAGCGTTTCAATAGTATACTTTGGATTATGAGAGATGGAATCAAAAGACGGAAACATATTAGGAATGATTGCATAGATCAAGAGGCAAATACCAGCCTGAATCATTACTGCCCCTTTGGTTAGTTTTCTCCAGAAAAAGCCCAACCAGATGGCAGCTCCAAAGACAGCAGGAATCGAAATAATATACTTGAACAATTCCAAGAGGTTATCAACATACATTGCCACACCAATTCCGCCTAAAAGTGTCACCCCAATTACTATTCGCCCAATATTAAGGTAGTGTTTCTCAGACTTATCGGGAAATACAGGTTTGTATAGATTTCTTATAAACAAAGCAGAATAGGACACAGAAGAAGCATCCAGAGTAGACATATTTGCAGCAAGAATTCCCACTAACATTAAGCCTATTGCACCCGGGAACAAAAGATCTTTTGTCATATATCCCCATATCAAATCAGGATCATGAAGCTGACCGGCATATAAACCTATGGCTATTAGTCCGGCCAATGCCCACAAAATCATTATCAATCTTTTCGTGAACATACCACCGATCATTCCAATCCTGGCAGTATTCTCATCTTTAGCCGAACCTGCTGTTTGCATTCCGGTAGCCACTGCCACTATGGAAACAAGGTTTGCCAATGCCATCGCCAAGATTGTATACCAGGCGTATTCACTCATTGTTGCTGAGCCAAATAATTCAAACATATAGTCGGGAACACTCTCATGTAAGCCACTGAAACCACCAATTTTGCTAAGGCCTACAGGAATCAGAATTATACTGAAGATAATGATGAGTATCCCCTGAATAGAATCTGTAATAGCAGCTGCTCTGAATCCACCCATCATAGTATAAACTCCAACTATAAGAGCATAAATAAAATAGAACCAGACAGGGTGTGTATGGCTTACAAATGACTTCAGTTCACCTTTTTTTGCCTTTTCATTCAGGAACTTATAGCGATCTAAATCACTCTCGTTCTCCAGGTTATCGAGTTGTTTTTTGAGACTCTGATACTCCTTGAATTCAAAAACGGCAAGCTTCTCAGCAGGTGAATATTCAGATTCCATTTTCGGGGTCATAGCCATCATAGTTTTTGCTGCCACCATATATCCCACTCCTCCACCAAGGAGTGACAATAATAAAATGAACACTGCATATGCAGCTCCAAGCATTTTACTATTAAATCTTTCTGAAAAGAAATCACCTATTGTTGTTAATCGGGATCTTCGAAAGAAAAAGGTTGTAAACCAGTAGAAAGGTGTGAGAAACAATACAATAAACTGAATCCACATCCCGCCAATTCCTTGTCTGTAGATCTCTCTGGAAGTAGCTACAGCCTGATCGGCATTTGTTGAACAGCCGAAATTCAGGAAGAATTGATAAAACTTATTCAGCTTTCTTCCGGCTAAGAAAAAATCCTGAGTATCCTTATTCTTCTCACCAGCACGCTTGCCTAACCAAAGCACAAAAACTATAAATAATACAATGATCAGTATATCAATGACATGAATACCCAGAAAATGCATGTAAATACTATTAATGATTAAACTGTTAATGTAACAAAAATCGATCACTCAAAATAGAGTCTAAGCTCAAAACAGTTCCGGAAAAGATATTTTGGGATGAATTCTGAACATCTCGTCAGGATATTCAATTCTGGTTAGGAATAAGCCTGGGGCTGGTGCTGACTGACCTGCAGCCGAACGATCCATTTGCCTGATAATACTTGCAAAATCATCAAGTGTAGCTTTCTTTTTCCCTACTTCCACTAATGAACCAACTATTGCTCTTACCATATTCCTTAAAAATCTGTCAGCGGAAATCTCAAATACCAGCAGGCTTCCTTTTTCAGTCCATACAGCTTCAGATAGTTTACAGATATTGGTTTTAGTGTCAGCATGTAAACGGGCAAAACTGGTGAAATCGTTTGTTTTGAGGAGAAGGCTTGCAGCATCATTCATCAGACTAATATCCAGATCATATGGTAAAAACCACGAATATTCAGAAAAAAAAGTGCTTTTCTCCCTGCAAATCAGGTAATGATAGGTTCTCTTGCAAGCTGAAAACCTGCTGTGAGTATCAGGATCAACAGGCTGAATACTATCAATACGGATATTATCAGGCAAATACCTGTTAAGCTTATTAAGCAGCTCGCTTGTTGACAGTGCTTGTCTGTACCAATCAAAATGAGCAACAAAATGTGCCGCATGAACCCCGGTATCAGTACGACCTGCTCCTACAATACTGACATCATCTCTGAGAATGGTTGATATAGCTTTTGTTAATGCTTCCTGAACAGTTGGGGCATTTGGCTGCACTTGCCAGCCGTGGTAGGGCTTTCCGTGGTATGCTAATTCAATAAAATAGCGTATGTAATCAGGTTCTTTCCTTAACATATGTTAACAAAAGTATGAAAAATTTAATACTGGTTTCACGTAATTTCGAAGCGTAGAAAACGCATTGAACACAGGGCATACGCCCATATTTAAAAATTAAGAATGGAAACTACTGTAGACATCCGTGAGATTAATGAAAAGATAAAGCGGGAAAGTGGAATTGTTGAGATGATTACTAAGGAAATGAACAAGGTAATCATTGGACAAAAACACCTGGTTAACAGCCTGTTGATTGGACTCCTATCCAACGGACATATTCTTCTTGAAGGGGTTCCTGGTTTAGCCAAGACCCTTGCCATTAGCAATCTGGCGAATACTATTGACGCTGGATTTAGTCGTATTCAATTTACGCCTGATCTTCTCCCGGCTGACTTGATTGGTACCCTGATCTACAGTCAGAAGAAGGAAGAGTTCCAGGTCAAGAAAGGCCCTATCTTTAATAATTTCATTCTAGC
>JAYEFL010000127.1:0-3459 GCA_034658635.1 Bacteroidota bacterium
CCAGTACTTTCTGATTTGTCCAATTTAGCTCTAATAAAATCAACTTGTACTTGCTGTTTCCTGGCCTGCCTGATCAAATCATTGACTAGTTCACTTTTACTATTATATTCTTCCTTATTTACTTGTAGTTTTAACCATTCATCATTTGCTTTCGTAAACGATATACTTTGCCTTGCCATAACATTCTGTTTTGATGCCAATATACACCATATCTGCATCACTCCCAAATCTTCCTGTATTGTTGGTAATGTATACTATTACACAAGACGGAGAGGTGATTCCAGTTGCTGAATGAATTGTTCCATCTTTTCTTTTTCAAACAAATCAAGCTATATTTAGGCTACTGATATTTATCAAAGATCCGGAAACTTAAATCCGTACAAAACATAATTGTCATTGGATCCTTCATCAATCAAATACTACGATCAGAATGCATCTCGGCTTGTTCCGGAATATCATTCTGCTGAAGTATCTGGAATACACACATTATTGGGCAAATGGCTTCCTAAAGGTGGGGATGTTTTAGAGATTGGATGTGGAGCTGGTCGTGATGCAGCATACATGGCCTCCATGGGATGCAAAGTAGTGGCTACCGATGCCAGTGAGAGTATGGTATCCTATTCTCATGGATATTTCCAAAAACTTGGAATTAGTGATGGCATAGCGTTGCATCAGGCAGCCTTTCCATTACCGCCCAGTCATAATTTGCTTTCTGATCGCTTTGATGCTGTAGTTTCTATGGCCGTATTAATGCACATACCCAATAGTGAATTATTTGAGTTTGCCATCCAGGTCAGAACTATACTGAAATTCAAAGGGATATTTGTCTGCTCATTCTGTAATTCGAGAGAACCCACGGATGATGATACACGGTTATTTGTAAGCCGGGAGACTTCAGAAGTTCAACTATTTTTTGAACGCATTGGGTTTCATCTGCTTTTTTCAGGGAGTAATGAAGACGGATTAGGCCGGGATATAAAATGGCATACGCTGATTTTTGAATCTGAAGGAAATTTGGCGATTCGACCGGTTGATCAGATCGAGGCAATTATCCTGAGGTGGGCTGATTTGGTTCATGATTTTTCCTCAAAAAGCATTCCCACAACTACTATTCTAACTCAGCTACTTGTTTCTCCTGCTGTCAAACGCGATGTTAATGTGGCAAAATCTGTCTTTAGCCATCTCGATAGCCTGAATTGTGTATGGAGCAATAGAAACCTGTCAAAGAGAAGATATGATGTTGACCAAATAATTCTCATCCCTTCAGGTTCCAGAATGAGCTTGGCCGAACTCTTCTTGGTAAGCCTGCTCCAGCAAGTAATTGGGAACTTCAAGCCTTCAATGCGCTTTCTGAAACAGTTGAGATTATTTCGCTTCATAGAGGCGTTGAGAGGTGGGGAAGTGCTGTTATTTAGGCTGGAGTCAAACTCATTTCCCCCTTTTTAACTGCTTAGCCAGGCAGGTTGCCATTCATGGCGATGTTTTACCGCGCGAACTTCTGTCCAGAGGATTTGATTTTGACGGAGAGCGTATTCCTTTTGTTGCTCCTCAAGGTATTTTCAAACCCCGTTTGATTCAAATCACATTTTGCCTTTGGAGATTTTTTGTTTGTTCATGCTGGATTTAACGACCGTTTACTGAATCCATTTAGAGATGAATATTCAATGCTTTGGAAATGCAAAATGAGCTACGAAAATCCATTATTGATGAATAGAACCATCGTTCATGGTCATTGTCCGGTAAAGGTCTCTGATCATGCAAATAGAATTCTTAAACAACCCCGGGTTATTAATATTGATACCGGATGCTTATACAAAGATAAAGAGGGCTTCGGAAGTCTTTCAGCATATGAGTGTTATGAAAAGGAATTGTACTTTGTTTGACGAAATAAAGTAGCTATATTTGCAATTCGCGAATCGCGAATCGCGAATAAATAACTATTGGGTATGAAAAACCATAAAGGAATGCGTCCGCAGGATATCGTTATTCTATTGAAAATTATTTCAACAGAACATGATTATTGGCGAAATATTGATATTGCTAATGCCATTGGAATTAGTCCGTCTGAAGTTTCTGAAGCCTTAAACAGATGTAAGATTGCCCGACTTGTCGATAGTAAAAAGAGAAAAGTGAATGTCAATTCGTTCATGGAATTTCTCATCTATGGACTAAAATACGTTTTCCCTACTGAGCCAGGCGCCATGGTAAAAGGAATTCCCACAGCTCATTCGGCAGCTCCCCTTAAGGATCACATTTCAGCTGGATCAGATGTGTATGTATGGTCAAGTGCAAAAGGAAGTCATCGGGGTCAGGCCATTGAACCTTTGTATAAAACATTGCCACAAAAAGCTTTGGATGATGTATTGTTTTATGAGCTTCTGACAATTGTGGATACCATTCGAGTGGGACGGGCAAGAGAGATTAAAATTGCGATTGACGAATTGAAAAAGCGCCTTTCCAATGACTAATATCAATATTGAGATGTTGCAAGCCGTTGCGCATGGCTTGGGCAGCCTGAAAAATGAGATGGTATTTGTTGGAGGAGCTGTGACTGAACTCTATGCAAGCAATCCAGCAGCATCAGATATTCGGCCTACCCTGGACGTAGATTGTGTAATTGAAATTAGTTCAAGATTAGAATTTGCCCAATTGGAAGATAAGCTAAGGGCAAAAGGCTTTTTAAACGATACTTCCAAAGGTGCACCAATTTGCAGGTGGATCTATCAGGAAATCAAGGTGGATGTAATGCCGACAGATTCAACTCTGCTTGGATTCAGTAATCGTTGGTACGAAGAAGGTATTCAACTCAGAATTACCAGAACACTTCCTGATGAAACAGAAATATTTGTTTTTCGACCAGAGTATTATCTGGCTGCAAAATTTGAAGCACATAAAGGAAGAGGCGGATCAGACTTGAGACAAAGCCATGATTTTGAGGATATTATTTATATTTTGGATAATTGCACTGAGCTTGTGGATTTCATCAACAGTGCAAATGCGACTCTCAAATCTTATCTGAAGGAAGAATGCCTTAAGCTATTGGAAAATGATAATCTGACTGAAGGCATTGAGACGGCTTTACCTTATGGCTCTGGGGAAGAGGGAACAGAAATCATCTTAGGGATTATACAGGAAATTGCAGCGATTGAGTAAAGCAAAAATTAGAAAGGGGATTAGAAAGTAAAAACATACCATCATTGCGGTTTCCTGAGTTTCAAGGCAGCATCCAAAGAAATCGGCTTAATGATATTACAACTTGGGCTTCTGGAGGTACACCTTCAAAAGCCAATGAGTCTTTTTGGAATGGTTCCATACCATGGATTAGTGCTTCATCAATGAAAGATATATGGCTGGCAAAATCAGAGTTTGCTATCACGGAGGAAGGTCTGAAGCATGGATCGAAACTAGCCCCAAAAGGAGCAATACTGATACTTGTGAGGGGGAGTATGCTTGTATTTA
>JAYEFL010000128.1:0-3440 GCA_034658635.1 Bacteroidota bacterium
TATCTCTACTGACCTTAATCTCTTCACACCCACACTTCTTAACACACTCACACTCAAACAGCGTGAGTTTGCGGGCGGCCTTCGTGGGCCCAGCTGGGCTTGAACCAGCGGCCACCTGATTATGAGTCAGGTGCTCTAACCAACTGAGCTATGGGCCCGGTACTCATTTTGAGCGAGTGCAAAGATAATAAATTTTCCAATCTGTAAAACCTTGCAGACATTGAGATTGGTGAAGAAGTGAATAATAATTCATCTACCAATACAATAGGACATTGTAAGGAATAAATGACCCTTTTTAAAAACCATAAAAACAGGAACGAGCAAGAAACAAGCAAGAATCTAGGGTCATTACCGGAGAAAGGTGGAGTATTACACCTAATATGAATGTTGGGTGCATGAAATGATTGTTTTTTTTGATCAGCGCATCCCCAGAGGCACCAAAGCACGGAATAATATTACGCCAAAACACGGAATAATATTACGCCATAATTCGGAATGAATTTTGCTGGTTCGATTATAATCTGTATTTTGGATAAATAACATTGATGCATTATGGAGACAAAGAGCTACATTCCACGAATAAGTGATGTCTATTTACAAAATTTATTAGAATCATCTGGCGCAGTTTTGATTGAAGGTGCCAAATGGTGCGGAAAAACTCAAACATCATTACGTGCCGCAAGTAGCGCTGTGTTTATGCAGGATCCAGATGTAGGCCCAGGTTATTTAGCTATGGCGGATGCAAAACCTTCTTTATTGTTGGAAGGAGAGGTTCCATTGTTGCTGGATGAATGGCAAATGGCTCCGGTTTTATGGGATTCTGTCAGGTTTGCGGTTGATCAGCGAGGAATGATGGGGCAGTTTATACTTACTGGATCATCTACACCAAACGACAATTTGGTATCTCATTCAGGGACTGGTCGAATTGCTCGCATGTTAATGAGGCCAATGAGTCTTTTTGAATCTCATGAATCAAATGGAGCAGTGTCGCTAAGAGAACTTTTTGATGGAAATACAGAAGTTAGTGCAAAAAGCACTCTGACAATAGAACAAATAGCGCACTCAATATGTCGCGGTGGTTGGCCTGCTGCAATTCTTTCAAAGAAACAATCACCAAGAATGGCAATGAACTATGTCGATGCTGTTATCCGGATGGAAATAAATCAAGTTGACGGTATTGAGAAAGACCCTGAAAAGGTTCGATTGTTACTTCAATCTTTGGCACGAAACATCTCCACTATGGCAACCGCCAGAACTATAATGGATGATATAAAGGCTAATCATTCGTCCATTACAGACAAGACGCTAAATTCATACCTAAATGCCTTGAGGAGGATTTTTGTTATTGAAGATGTCCCTGCCTGGCAACCTTCATTGCGTTCAAAAACAGCTATTCGTACAGCAAATAAACGTCAGTTTGTTGACCCGTCTATTGCTACCGCTGTTCTGCGGACAGATTCAAATGGTATTTTAAAAGACTTTGAGACTTTTGGATTTTTGTTTGAATCCTTATGTACCAGAGATTTAAGAGCATACGCACAAGTGTCTGATGGAGAGGTATTTCATTATCGTGATAAATCAGAGCTTGAATCCGATATTATAGTTAAACTATATGATGGACGTTGGGCAGCAATAGAGATTAAATTGGGTGTAAAGCAAATAGAGGAAGCTGCGTCTAACCTTATTAAACTCAGTCAAAAAATTAATACTGATAAGATGAACAAACCTGCCTTCTTAATGGTGCTAACAGGAGGTCAGGTCGCTTACAAACGTCCTGACGGGGTGTTTGTAGTACCCGTTAGTTGTTTGAAAGATTGACAATAGTTAAAGGTGTTTTCCTTCATTCAAATTTAAGAATAAACGTGATTATTGACCTGTATGACAGGAAGGTTGTCGGATGGGCCATGAGTGAAGGGCTTACAGCAGCAGAAACGATTGTTGTTGCCTGGTCGTGAGCTCGATTTAGTATTCGTATTCTATCTTGATACTCATCTCCATAATAACATCTTCCAGGGCTTCTTTGACACTGATATCATCTAGATAAATCTCTATATTCGCCATCAAAGGTTCGTAGAATTTAGGGTCATTATCTTTCCAATCGAGCCGATTATCAAAGGTGCGGGTATAGAGAAAGTAATCACCATCCTGACTTCCATCACTGTATCCCCAATGATTACCACCAGCTACTCCAAAATAAATAGTGGGCCGAGGTACATTATTCTCTTCCAGTAATTTACGCTTGAGCAAAACACGGTATGAAACCTGCGGCTTTGAATCAACACATACATTTTGAACCTCCCTGCTCATATAAAAATAAAGCCCATCATCAAAATAATACTTAAGGTAAGCCATTTCAACATTATCAAATGGGGCGTCAATCTGGAGTTCTACAAGAGCAGACTCTCCAACACAATCTTCCAATTCATCGTACTCCAGAAGTTTTTTAATCATTGATTCACACGAAGTGAGATTAAACAGAGCCAGGATCAAAACGAACTTGAGGATAAAAAACTTCATAGCAAGTGGCTTAATTGTTTGACTAAAGCGAATATCGGAATTTATTTCTACTGAACCAATTTAATACGAGCTAATGGGATCAACAAATGAACTTAAAACAAGTAACACAATCAAGCCTGTATTAATAGATATTCCGGAGAGTAGGAACCACTAATTCTGATTATTTGTATGAACTTGTAATATGCACTTAATCTATCTTTTACAGCCCGTTTTCGGTGGTATTAGATTTCCAGAATAGCTGGCTTTTTTATTCAGATTGTCTACAAGGGCATTTAACATGTATCTTATCGGAATTTCCAGGAAGGTGGATATGTTTTTCAATAATAGATGGATTACTAAATTTATTATCAGGCAATCCCAGGAGAGAATTAATACGCTTCATCTGGGAATCCTGTTTAAGAAATAATTACTCCTGAAATTTTGCAGAATAAAAACAGATGAATTACTTTTAAGTAAATTAGCAGGTCTTGTCATCGTTATATCTTTGATTGTTAGTACTTTAAAGGTAACTGTTTACTAGGTTATGCTACGCAATAATGAAATTTATATATTCACTTCGATTGCATCGCAAGCAGAATTAAGAAGATCAAGCACGACTAAGTCACCACGCCTCTTTGCTGATTTAAAATATTGACCACAGGTATGGCTAATCATCCTGTTTGCCTTTAACGCCTCGAATTCATAAGAATGTAATTCTATCTCAACTCTTTCTGACTTCAATTTGCTGCCGTCGTTTGACCCTCTCCTCAAATGGCATCTCAAAAAGCTGCATCAGGAAAGTTTTGAAAACCCTGGGCCACTTACTTTGCTCGTTTTCGATCAGACCTTCCAGTTCCCGGAGGATATGTGCCCCGCATAGTGCATGACGTAGCTCTTTGAAATTGAAATAACTGCCCCAGCAATCATGAACCAGCCATCCGGTC
>JAYEFL010000129.1:0-13894 GCA_034658635.1 Bacteroidota bacterium
TGACTGGCGTCTTTAAGCGATTTCACCAACTCCTCCTGGCTCAACATTTTTTCAATGTCTATGGCCTGCATAAAAGGAAGGTTTTTAATATAGGCAAGGCTGGCGATTACATGCTTCTGATAAAAAATTTAAGACCCTTTTCCTTGATATCGGACTGATGAACCGGGTTATGGGAATCGACTATAATGATACCCTCAACCATGAGAATTTATTGGCAATCTATCGTGGGCAGCTTGCTGAACAATTTGTTGGACAGGAATTTATTACATCCACTAATAAGGAACTTTTTTATTGGGCACGCGATGCAAAAAACAGCAATGCCGAAATTGACTTTTTATTGTTTCATGATGGAAGTATTATTCCAGTAGAGGTCAAAGACGGACCTTCAGGAAAACTTAAAAGTTTACATCTTTACAGGAAATCGTATGATCCATCATATTCAATAGTTATTCATTCAGGACGGATGGGAGTCAATGATGATGAGAAAATTGTTTTTCTGCCCCTGTATTTTGCTAGTGCATTTGCACAATTTGGATTTGACCTCAATATACACCAGGATGGTGATTAAAACATGCAAAACCAGGTACCAATACAACTTCTACTCTCACTTCTGGCCATCATTCTGATAAGCCTGATAATAGAAGCTATTCTTCATAATCGCCGGGTGAAAGCTATTCCTCTCCGAATCTCAGTGTCAGGTACCCGGGGAAAAACTACGGTGGTGAGAATGCTGGCAAGTATCCTGCGCGAATCGGGGATGAGGGTTCTTGCAAAAACTACAGGTACAGAAGCTATGTATATCCTGCCGGATGGCAGGGAGGAGAAGGTGCGACGCTTCGGACTGACAAATATTCTTGAGCAAAAAGCATTCATACGAAAGGCTGCCAGATCTAATGCTGAGTGCATTGTTGCCGAAATTATGAGTATCCAGGCAGAAAATCATTGGGTGGAATCTCAAAAACTGGTGCAGCCTCATTATACTATCCTGACAAATTTCCGAACCGATCATCTGGATGCTGTAGGAAAAGGAGATATGAGCCGCTTGTATCTTAATGACATTCACCCCCGCTCCACCCTGGTTCTGCCCGCAAAAGAGATGACTGATGATCTCAGAAAAGAGCTGCAAAAAACCGGAGTCAAGATAGTTTTGGCCTCTTCAAAAGCACATTCAGATCAAAATCAGGAACTCGCCCAAACCCTGGCCACAGAACTTGAAATCTCGTCGGATTGTATCAGTAAGGGAATAAGTAATAGCAAAATGGATAGTGGGGAGGTATCTGCTTATGAATTCATCAGAGATGATAAAAGGATAGTATTTGTTTCTTCTTTCGCAGCTAACGATCCGGCTTCCAGTCAGATACTTATGGATAAAGTGAAGCAAAAACTTGATCTGTCAAATCCTGAAGTTATCGCACTACTATCATTTAGAATGGATCGGGGAGAGCGTAGTCAACAGTGGCTGGATTACCTTCAATCAGGACATGCACAGCAGTTTGAAAGAATGTTTTACATGGGGGCTCACGGACAGATATTCAAAAGGAAACTGCAGCGGGGTGAATTAATCCGGATGAAAAAACCGGATGAAATAAGCAGGCATGTAATGAATACTTGTAATAGGGATACTTGTTCTAAAGATACCATCGTATTCGGCTTGGTTAATATCCATAAACAAGGCCTGGAACTGGTTAAATATTGGGAAAAATCAGGAAGAAAAATTGATTTGTTTAATAAAAGCCTTTCATGAGCTACGAACTCTTTTTTATCGGTTTAGTCATTACCCTTGCTTTTATCGCAATTACCGGATACTATCCGGGAGGAATTATCGTGCCTGCATACCTTGTATTATTTGTTGACCAACCCCTGCGGCTTTTTGGCACCCTTGTAATTGCCTTTCTTGCCTGGGGCTTGTATCGCCTCGCATCCAAATACCTGATATTATTCGGGAAAAGACGTTTCATTTTCCTTATCCTCTCAGGAGCCACAGGTGCATTTTTACTATCATATATTTTGCCGCAATTCTTTCCGGGAACTCTTGAACTTAAAGTGATAGGCTGGGTAATTCCCGGACTAATTGCCAGTCAGTTTGAGAAGCAGGGTCTGCCTGTAACCGTGTCAGCTATAGCCATCGTACTATGCATTCTGTACTTTCTGGGCAAATTATTTTACATGATTTTCTAAAATATGTGGACAAGGCCAGACATAGCAAAGAGCAATAAAACCCTGATCATTACCGGAATTATATGTGCTGTTATACTTACCGGATTTGTACTTGCTGAGAGTTTTATTCCGAAAAAAACGGATGCTGAAAAAGAACTGGCCATCAGGTATATGAGCGAAATGATTGATGCCGTTTCAGATTATTGCCGGGAAAATGACATCAAGACAGAAAAAGCAGCAGATCCTTTGGAGACCGGATTGATAGGTTATGAATGGACAGCAATGACCACAACTATCGGGCATCTGGAAGCAAAGCGCACCACTCTGAATCCTGTTTTTGCCTCTTTGATGGTCACATTACTCAGGGAGGCAGATGTTGAAACCGGCGACATCATTGCCCTAGGGTGTTCAGGGTCTTTTCCCGGCCTGCTGCTGGCATGTTTAGCAGGAGCCAAAGCGATGGAACTCAATTGCAAATCTATTATCTCACTTGGTGCATCATCTTTTGGAGCCAACAGACCCGAGCTGACAATTCTGGATATTTATCAAATACTTATTGATAATGAGCTGATTACAGACCGCCTTGTTGGTGTCTCCTTAGGAGGAGAGGGTGATACTGGACAGGAATGGGATCGGGATATTCGTGAAAAACTGCTTCAAAAAATATTATTGAGTGACATCCCGTTTATCCGGGAGGAAGATCTTATGAAGAATGTTTCTCAGCGGGCTGAATTATTTGGATTTAATACAGACCTGGTACCCAAAGTCTTCATAAATGCAGGCGGAGCAACAGCAAATATTGGAATTAGTCCGTCCATCCTGCATCTAAAACCAGGAGTAATCCAAGCAATAAAATTGCCTCCGCCAGAGCAACAGGGAGTGCTCCACTACGCTTTGAGACGTAATATCCCGGTTATCCACCTCCTGTTTATCAAAGGACTAATTTTAGAGTATGCTCTGCCATGGGATCCTGTTATAATTCAGCATGCTGAATAACAGACCATATACTTTAAATTGAGACTGAAGTTTAATATCTTTAAAGGTTTCGAAATCACGTAAACAACCAGACCATATTATGAATAAGCTAAACATCACACTTATCGGCATTTTCACCTGCCTGTTTTTGTTTGTCAATCCATCAGAGTCTTTTACGCAAACAGCTGAAGAACCCGTGGCTCTAACATCCTGTGGCCAAAGTCCGGGACCAGTACGCTTAAAAATCTTCATGAAGCGTCTTAGCATTGATTATGACTATAATTTACTGATAACTGCCAGTGATCTGGTAGCCGCAAAGGAGGCAGGAAAGCCGTTTAAATCTCTGATCATTGTTACCGGTGCCAGTTTGAAAGGAATGGGAGCAGCCGGAGTTTCGATGGATGATGAGCTTGCGCGGACAAAAGGATTATTTGTGGAAGCAAAAAAGCAAGGCATCAAGGTAATCGGGGCACATATTGAAGGTATGGCACGCCGTTCTCAGGGAGCTGCCTCCGGAGATAGCAGCGATGAGCAATCTATCGATGCTGTTTGTCCGAATTCAGCTTTCATGATTGTCAAAAAAGAAGGCGATAAAGATGGCCGTTTCACCACTATCTCAAAAGGGAAGAATATCCCATTAATCCTGTTCGAGATGAACTCTGAGATACCTGATGTTTTAAGCAAAATTTTCAACAAATAGCCCATTATTGTGAGTATGTACGCATCAGCAGGTCTTGTTCTGGGAGTAATGATAGTAATTTACATTATTGCCCTGCGATTCAAGCTGTCAACTGAGCTGGCCATGCTTCTGGCCGCATTTGCCGGAGCACTTTCTGCCGGACATTGGTTTCCGGCACGACATATTGCAGAAGGATCAATAACCTACCTGGATATCAACCTGATATTTATTTCGGCTACCTTGTTTATGAATATCCTGAAAGAATCAGGCGGAATTGCTTTTATGGTACGTTCTATCATTAAAACATTTCACAAAAGCCGGGTATTGCTATTGATACTATTAACCTTACTGTTGTTGGTGCCGGGAGCTCTGACCGGAGCCGGAAGTGTTACCGTATTAATTACCGGTGGCATGGTAGCGGTGGTTCTGAACTATATGGGAATCAAGAAAATTCGTATTGCTGCAATTATCTTTCTGATTGCCGGGTTAAGCGCCGCTGCTCCTCCTGTCAGTTTATGGGCAATGATGACTGCAGCCGGAGTAAATATGCCTTATGTTGGATTTTTTATGCCCTTATTGATTCCCTGTGTGCTGGGAGCCCTGTTCACCATTTTCTTCCTGGGCTGGAAAGGAACTAAAATCAACGTAGAGAAAGCTTTTGAAGAACTGCCAATACCACCTCAAAAAATGAACTGGTGGCGAATTATTATTCCATTTCTGGTATTCTTCGGATTCATCTTTATGGGACGAAAATGGCCTCATGATACTCCGGTAGTAGGATTACCTCTGATGTTTTTAGTGGCAGCACTTATCTCATGGCTGATGTCACCAGTTAAGCTTAAAATATTTACAATCGCTGCTAATACAATCAAGCAACTATTGCCTCTGATTGGAACTCTTACAGTAGTTGGCATTCTTGTACAAATAATGACATTAACAGGAGTAAGGGGTTTGCTGGCAATAGCCTTCATTACTCTGCCTACTGTTCTGGTGATCGGCAGTTTGTTCATCTTTTTACCAATTACCGAATCAGTATTGATGTACGGTTCAGCTGCAGTTTTCGGTGTACCCCTGGTACTGCTGTTCAATACAATGGGTCTAAATCCCATTGTTGCCCTTGCTGGAATGAGCATTATATGGCCACTTGGAGATGCTTTGCCTCCCACAGCCATAATTGGCAGACTCACGGTTGATGTAGTTGGCACAAAAGAGAAGTACGGAATATTTCTTAAACAGTGCCTGATACCAGCCATTGTGATTTGTATTCTCGGTACATTAATGGTAATCTTTAGTAAGGAACTGGGATTTTTAACCGGATTTTAATAACACGGATATGGGAATTCTAACAACAATTATATCGCTCACTTATTATCTCTTTATCGCCCTTATTTCTATCCTGATAATCTATAACCTGATCAAAACCAGGGATTGGAAAAAAGAGATCATTTATGTCGTAATTCTGATACCCTTTTTGTTGCGTTTGTTCTTTTTGAAATAACAGAGAAAGATGGAAAAAAGCGTACTTATTAGAAAAATCGTCATTTCAGCCTTTGCCCTGGTAATAGGGGTAGTGGCAAGTATCAGTTTTTACCAGCATCGGCATTTTCAAGAGTCTGTCGTTTTAAGTGAACAGGTTCAGGTAAAAAAGCTGGGAGAATATTTTGAGGGTATCAGCGGCACTGTAAATGATTGCAATATTTACATTCTTGAGGGGGATGAACCAGGAGGAACAATGCTGGTGCTGGGCGGATCTCATCCTGAGGAACCTGCCGGAAGACTGGCTGCATGGATTATGGTTGAAAATGCTCACATGGCAAAAGGAAGACTTATTCTGGTACTATCTGCCAACAGGAGCGGAACAACTGTTACTCGTCCGAGCGGAGCATATCCAAGCTCTTATTCCATACCAACAGCCTGGGGCAAACAAACATTCAGAATGGGTGATCGTTGGACAAACCCCCTCGACCAATGGCCTGACCCCGAGGTGTTTATCCATTATCCCAGCGAGCAAAATCTTGCCTATGTGGATATTCGAAATCTTAACAGAACATGGCCGGGACGGGCAAATGGAACTCTAACTGAGCGTACTTGTTATGCTTTTATGGAGATGATCAGACAGGAAAAAGTAGATATCGTTATTGATCTGCATGAAGCAGAACTTCAATATCCTGTTATCAATACAATCGTTGCTCATGAGAAAGGTCTTGATCTCGCTACCATGATGTCAATGATGCTTTCTGATTTTGAAGGCTTTAGTATTGGAACAGAGTTCTCACCAAAGAGTTTGCACGGATTATCACACAGAGAAATCGGTGATCATTCAGATGCGGTTTCTCTTCTTTTTGAAGCACCTGAACCCTTTCTGGATGCAACCCGTGGGATAACCAATGAAAAACTATTGTTGGAGGGAAAAGATGAATTCGTAGTAAAAGCCGGAGAACATGGATTATTATTTACCAGCATAGATGAAAATGGCTGGCCAATAGATGTGCGTGTTGGCAGACATACTTCAACAATCATGCAGACCTTCGAAAGCTGGAACGAATTTTACCCGGAAAAAGAAATTATTTGCAGAAACGTACCCAGATATAAAGAAGTAATAGAGAATGGAATAGGATTTTATTTGAAGGATCCGGGGGAGGCGGAGCCGGGGAAATTAGCGTTTGAATGAAAAAACGTCATTCGTCCCCGGATCAAGTCCGGGGCAGGCATTTCGTTATTTGACTTTTTGACCTTCGAAATTTGACAAAACAAAATTAATTATGAAAAAACACCAATTATTCCAATTTAGCCTTTTGATAGCAGTGGCTCTGCTCTTAACCAGTCTCCAGGTTCAGGCACAGTTTGTTGAGGTTCCGGAAGAGGATGCCTCTTGTACAAGTATTATGGTTGGTAAGAAAGCCTCAGCTGACGGATCTGTTATTACCAGTCATAGTTGCGATGGTAATTATCGCACCTGGCTAACCATTGAGCCTCATAAGTATTACGATGAAGGTGCAATGCGCAAAATCGATTGGGGGAAATTGCATACAGAAACGCCCTGGGATACGCGAAGAGTGAATGAAAAGGGTGAAATCCCCCAGGTTGCAGAAACCTATGCATATTACAATGTTGCATACCCCGCCATGAACGAAAAACAGTTGGCCATGGGCGAAACTACTATCGGTGGCAAAAGGGAGCTACGGAACGACGATGGTTTGTTCCTGATCGAAAACCTTCAGGCTATTGCGCTGGAACGTTGCACTTCGGCACGTGAAGCAGTCAAGCTAATGGGTGCTCTGGCAACTGAATATGGCTATGGAGATTTCGGAGAATGCCTGACTATTGCCGATAAAAATGAAGTATGGCATTTTGAGATTTTTGGGGCAAGTGTTTTCGAAGTAAGTGCCGTATGGGCTGCCGTCAGAATTCCTGACGATCATGTTGGCGTGTCTGCAAATATCCCAAGAATCAGCACCCTGGACCTCGATAATCCGGATTATTATATGGCTTCAGATAATGTATTCTCCCTGGCTGAAGAACTGGAATATTGGGATCCTGATAGTGGTGAGGAGTTTAAGTGGTGGAAAGCTTATAGCGGAAGAAAACCATATTCAACCCGTGAATTTTTTGTTCTGAGTACCATGGCTCCCTCTCTCGGACTAACACCCGAAATGGACGAATTACCATTCTCTGTTAAACCTGACAAAAAAGTTGATGTTCGTGATGTAATGGCCTATTACAGGCAAACCTATGCAGGTACCGATTTAGATGCCACACAGAACCTGATGGTTGAAGACCGTCCCAGGTATCGCCGTGGTGAGCAAGCAGAGAATCAGGAAAAGAAATTTATCAAGAGTCCGGTAGCCAGCCCCTGGATGAGTCGTGACATGGTAAACCTGATCAACACCATGAAACCAGAGACAATAAAACGGAATCGAAATATTGCAATTAGCGGATGCTCCTATTCACAGATTATCCAGTGCCGCGACTGGCTGCCAGATGAGATTGGTGGAATAGCATGGTTCTCATTTGACAACCCGGGTTGTAGTCCGAGAATACCTGTCTTCTCAGGAACACTGAGCTTACCTGAGAGTTTTGCAATCTGCGGACAAAAAAGTTTCCGTACAGATGCAGCGGTCTGGCAATTTCGCCGCACCAACCGACTCGCCGAAGTAAGGTGGGGACGTTCAGGCAAATTAATTAATGAAGGAGTACAAGAGTTTGAAGACAAGGCATTTGACGAATTACCAGGAATTGAGAAAAAAGCAGTTGAAATGTATAAAGCATATATGAAATCAAAGCCTGAAGTAGATGAAGATGGACATCCTGTCACTCCTGAATACCGTGAATTCCTAACCCAATACACAAACGATTTTGCCCGTGCAACAATGAGCAAATGGTGGGAATTAGGAGACAAATTCTGGGGAATGTTCGCACGTGGGTTCTAAAAAACCCGAATGACGAATGACGAATGACGAATGACGAAAACCAATGCCATGAAAAAACTACTCACCATATTCATCCTCACCATTCCCTGGAGCCTGTTTGCCCAGCAAATAGAATCCGAGAGTTGTACCAGCGTTATCGTTGGCAAAACAGCCTCGGTGGATGGATCAACGATGACTTCACATTCCTGTGATTCAGGCAGCGACCGTACCTGGATTGATCTTGTGCCCGGACAAAAACATAAAAAAGGGGAGGAGTGTGCATTATACCTTGAGCCAAAAAGGGCCAAAGAACCAAATGATCCTGATCGGATTGAGGTAGGTTTTATTCCACAGGTGAGAGAAACCTTTGCCTATATCAATACGGCTTACCCCTGTATGAATGAGCATCAACTGGCTATCGGCGAAACAACATTTGGTGGCAAAAGATCAATGGTGTCAGATGAAGGACTGATTGATTGTCCTGAGTTATACCGATTGGTATTGGAGAGGGCCAAAACAGCCCGCGAGGCAATTCTTGTGATCGATGAACTGACCAAAGAATATGGGTATAATGATGTTGGCGAATGCTTCACTTTTGCAGATCCAAACGAGACCTGGCATTTTGAAATTCTTGGTCCGGGAAAAGGTAAAGTCGGAGCAGTTTGGGCTGCAGTACGTATCCCTGATGACGAGATCGGAGTATCAGCCAATTCCAGCCGGATACGTACTCTGAATCTTGATGATGCAGAAAATTACATGGCTTCAGATAATGTTTTCAGGCTGGCCGAGGAACTGGGCTTTTGGAGCCCTGAAAGTGGAGAAACTTTTGAGTTCTGCTATGCCTATGCCAGCCGAAGAAGTCTGGGTAGCCGACGACGAGAGTGGCGTGCTCTCAGCACAGTGGCACCATCACTAAATCTCGATCCGAATGGCGAAAACTTTCCTCTTTCTGTGAAACCCGATCAGAAAGTTTCGGTACAGGATGTGCTGTCAATTTTCAGAGACTATTATCAGGATAGTCCTTTTGATATGACCAGAAATCTGAATATTGTAAATCGAAGCGGTGAACTGGTCAAAAGTCCAACAGCCACTCCATTCATGTCAAGCGACACACGTAAACTGCTAAAAGTACAATACGAACGAACAATCTGTTGCGCCCGGGCAACTTACCTTCAGGTCACCCAATCACGATCATGGTTACCCGATCCAATAGGAGGAGTTGTTTGGTTGGGATATGACAATCCTGCAACAACACCTCATGTGCCATTCTATTGCGGAATAAGCACAATGCCAGACTCTTACATGGTAGGCGGACGAGAAGAATTTCGTCGCGACTGTGCCTGGTGGGCCTTCCGCAGAGTGAGCCAGTTATGCGGCTTCAGGTATCAGCCAATGAGCAAAGATGTGGAGAAGGTTTGGAAAGAGATCGAAGACAAAGCCTTCGCAGGACAAGCAGAATTCGAACAGGAGTTGGTGAAGCTATACAAGAAAGACCCCAAGAAAGCAATTGAGATGCTGACTAAATATTCTACAGATGTAGCTAATGCTGCAGTTGAACGATATTGGAAGCTTGGCGATGAACTATGGTCGAAGTATACAAGGTATTTTTGATTCCCTCAATTCCACTTACTAATCTTCAGCACCTTCAAGCGATTCTCATTTATTAGCGTTTGACGGGTTTCGTAATCAAAGCGAAGGGAATCCAGACTGAAAGTGGTTCGACTGGCAACCAGACCTATACCATTTTCAATATTGGAGAATTCATTCACATTGAAATCGGTGTACCCATTCAAATACTTTTTATAATTCACCATGTTAAGATCACCTCCGTGAATAGTAATAGTAATGTAGCCCAGAAAAACAGCTTTCACAGCCTCATCTGGTGGGATTTGATTCAATACCTCAGGAATGAATTCATCATAAGTGATTTTCATTTCGCGATACTTATCATGAGGCGAATCGAAGTAATTGATGTTTTGTATATGAACCCATTTGGAACGAAAAATGGAGTCTCCCATATCTTCAATAAACTCAAATGCAACGTCAATTTCATTCCAGGCATTCCCATACCAGTGAATACGCAAAGGACTGGTTGGTACCAGATAAATGTATTGTTGAGCCCTTTTGGGAGTTGACAATGCTGCCATACTAACAAGAGTGACTTCAGCCCAGGCAATTGGTAATCCCGGCACCTGTACTTTTACCTCTATACCCTCACTGAGGTAACCGTAAAAACGATATAATTCTTGTCCGGGAAAATGAAAAATCCCAGCATCTTTAGGTAGGCCATTAACCTTCTCTAACTCTAAGGGATATCCAACGGGCTTTCCCCTGCTGGTCATTCTCACCTCTACCTCCATATCCCTAAAAAACAGTGAATCATAAACCTGAGACGACTCCATAGGATCATGAAGTGCACCAAAACTTTTTCCAACTTTCAAATAATGAATACTGTCTTGTTTATCAAAAATCCCATAAATAACAGGTATCGCCTGGCTATCGATGTAGATCACCGGGTCAGTTTCACAAGCAGTACAAAGCAGGAATACAGAGAGAACTCCAATGATATTTCTATTTCGACAAAACATAATAAGTTTCTTCACAGTGAGGGGGGCTAAATCAAAGGTACAAATTAATCTCAAACCTGTCAGGCCTTCGAGACCTGACAGGTACACTGACACAGTACACTGGCAAAAAAATCCGTTCTTTTTTGTATTTGTAACTTTTGCAGGAATTATTTGTAAAATTGTGTGTGATAAGAAAAACTTTACTTTTCAGCTTGCTACTTGCCTCGTCCACATGGTCAGGTAGCTTTTGTCAGGTACATACTGTTGTTCTGGGCCAACCTTCTGCATTAACAATAAATGCAGGTTCAGATGTAAGTATCTTATCAGGAGAGCAAATTCGATTAGGAGGTAATCCAACTGCTGCTGAGGGCTACGGAAATTACATATATCTGTGGGAGCCAGGCAATGGTCTGGATGATCACACATCTGCAAACCCGATGGCCAGTCCTGCAGAAACAACCAGATACCAACTTACTCTTACTGATGGGAACAATTGCTTGTTGATCGATGAAGTAACTGTGGAAGTAAAACCAAACTCAAGAGCTGACCAGGAAAAGCTGAACCAAATACTGATTTTTCCAAATCCCACAAAGGGCACAATACATATAGAATTTACAAATCCTGAACCAATAGAAAGCCTCACAATTTTTTCAGCATGGGGACGAATAATCCAAACCATTAACCCCGAAGATATCCGTTGGGGACAAATTGATCTGGATTTACATCCTTTCGGGAAAGGGATATATCTTATTTACATCAGACAACAAAACCGGATATACTATAAACGTATTCTGGTTATTTAAGTCATGAAGCTTCGCATCATTCATATCATCCTTATTATTACCTGGTTTTCAAGCACCCTTACGGCTCAGTTGGAAAAAACCGGACCAAGCTATAAGGTAATCAAGGGAAGCGAAGTTGAATTGAATGTTGAAAGCTTCAGAGGTACGCTGCAGTGGCAGATGTCTTCCGATAAGATCACCTGGTATAGCCTTGATAATCAACTAAATTCAAGCCTGATATATACCGTTGACTACCCGGTTTACATTCGTCTGGGTGTAAAAGAGAATAATTGCGACTGGCTGTATTCAGGATGGGTCAATTATATACCCATTAGTCAGCCCATCGTTCTGACCAATGAAGTGGTCAATATTGGTCAGGATTCTGTTCAATACTCCGGAGAAGTTATCAGTAATGGTAACGGTACTGTATCCAGAAGAGGTGTTTGTTATGGACCCACAAACCCGCCATCGATTGAAGATTCATTCCTTGAAAATGGATCAGACGAAGGTTTCTTCTGGGGTATTATCAGAGCCTTAAATCCCTATACAACATATTTTCTGAGAACCTTTGCTGAAAATGAAGCAGGCATTGCTTATGGCAACACAGTAAGTTTTAAAACTCTTGCCGGTTTGCCAGTTATTATTACAGGAATTGCAGATCCTGTAACTCAGACAACAGCAGTTCTTCAAGGGGCAATTACCAGCAATGGGGGAGCCGAAATCGAGGCCAGAGGATTCTGCTGGGGACTTCAGCCATATCCCAATTTGTCAGGAGAGTACTCAGACGAAGGAGCCGGGTCAGATGATTTTAGTTCAGCAATCAGCGAACTAACTCCAGCCACAACCTACCATTACCGGGCCTTTGCAATGAATGAAGCTGGAATTGCCTTTGGACTGGATAAAGAATTTACAACTCCGGCTGAAAAGCCTTCTGTGTCAACCGGATCATTTTCTCAAAGAACAGATGTAATAATAAGGATCTATGGATCTGTTAGTTACAACGGTGGAGCTGAGCTCACTGAAACCGGAATTTGCTGGTCTGATCAACCCAATCCGGATATAAGCTCTGATTATCTGGCTACAGGAAGTCCGGCCAGCGAATTCAATTTGCTTATCCAAGGCCTGGAACCATCCTCAACTTACTATTTCAGGGCGTATGCCAAGAATGAATATGCCACCGGATATGGTGATCAACTTGAGTTAACTACAAAAGCTTCAGGTTATTACACTACAGAATCTACTCTCACAGAAAACACAAGAAACAATTTTAAGGGCTGGTCAGGGATTTATCCGGATTATGGGAGCAGTGGAAATGGCTTCTCAGGCATCACTTATAATTGGGATGAAGACCAGATATATATCGTAGGAAATAATGCCCGCGCCATTTGGGTGGCCCATGCTCCAGGCAGTGCAGGATGGTCAGATTCATCACCGGGCAGCAGCTATATCAAAACCATACCATTAAATGGATATGCTGATCCGGAAGGTATTTGTTACCTTGGCAATGGCTGGGTAATGATCGCCGATGAATCACTTCGGGAAGTATCCTTTACTAAAATAAGTGCTCAAACTACCAGCATCACAAAATCCAGCGCTTCGGTTACTATTGATCCTACCAAACTTTTTAACACCAGCGTCTCCTTAAATCCATACAGACGCTTAGAGGGAATTGCCTATGATTTCCACAATAAGATACTTTATGGTCTGTGCGAAATTGGAACATCTGATCACCCGAGACTATTTGCCTGGGACTGGGATTTCGAGAATCAAAAAATTGATCCAAATAGTCAGAGAGAAGTCACAGATTTCTTTTCAGGACTAAAAGATACCTGGGATGAGGGAAGTGATCTGCATTATTCTGCCTTGTTAAAGAGACTGTATGTGGTTAGTGGTGAGGATGATGTGATGGCTGAATATAATTGCCCTCATCCTGATGAAGCAGGATACGGCCAATTAATCAGCACCCGCCAGCTCCCCAGAAGCAACGGATCAAGCGGCAACTATCTGGGCGATTGCGAAGGAATTTGTATCTCCAGGGATGGAACTCAAATTTTTCTGTGCTTTGAAAATGAAAGCTTCGGATATGGCCCTCTGCCCTTTGTCAGATTCCTGGAGAATGACAACCTCCCAACATCCCTCTATCCATTTCAATAACCCTTCGCACTCTTCGATTTTTAAACTACTTTTACCCTCATGAAAAAACTACTCCTGCTCCTCAGCTTATTCTTCTGTTCAATCATGCTCAACGCCCAGGACCTTCGCCTGTGGTTTCAGCAACCTGCATCTAACTGGAATGAAGCTCTCCCCGTTGGTAATGGTCGCCTT
>JAYEFL010000130.1:0-13844 GCA_034658635.1 Bacteroidota bacterium
CCGGATCTTATCCATCAGATCGGTCACCGTGAACGGCTTGGTGATATAATCGATTGCTCCGGCTTTCATCGCCCGGTTGATGGTATCCGGAGAATCGAGAGCGGAGATCGCGAGACCTTCACTAAAATTGGGAACACATTCAATAAGTTGCTTGTTCATAATATTGTTTTCAGTTTTCAGTTTTCAGTTTACCGTTTAAAATCGTTGAGTCAATTAAATTACTTCCGTATGCGTAGGGGAGAAATTCTAATCCAGGTACTTCTTTAGTAATGATTAAATTCGCTCTTTTACCGATAGTTATTGTTCCTAATTCCTTTTCCAGGCCCATGGCATAAGCTGAGTTCAGGGTTATGGCCTGCAGAGCTTCTTCAGGTAACATTTTTAAGCAAATGCACGCCAGGGAGAAAATGAATTTCATATCTCCGGATGGGGATGAACCCGGATTATAATCGGATGCAAGTGCAACAGGTAGTCCTGATTCTATCATTTTTCGCGCCGGAGCCCAATCCATTCCTAAAAAGAATGCAGCACCAGGCAGAATTGTGGGCATAGTTTTGGAGTTAAGAAGAGATTCAATCTCCTCATCTCCTGTGAATTCCAGGTGATCAACAGAGCGAGCCCTATTCTGTACGCCTATTTGTATCCCTCCCGAAAAGTCTAATTCATTTGCATGAATTTTTGGAATCATGCCGTATTTCGATGCCGCCTTAAGAATCTTATCAGTTTCGTCAACGGTAAAAAAGCCACGGTCGCAGAAAACATCAACAAAGTCAGCAAGGCCTTCTTCTGCTACCCGGGGAAGCATTGTGTTGATTACCAGATCAACATATTCAGATTGCCTTCCTTTATATTCTAATGGTACTGAATGGGCTCCAAGAAAGGTAGATTTGATCTGTACAGCCGTTGTTTCTTTTAGCCTCCTGATTACCCTTAGCATTTTGAGCTCAGATTCTGGTTCAAGTCCATATCCGCTTTTAATTTCTACTGCACCTGTTCCTTTAGATATGATTTCATTAATTCGCTCCAGTGCCTGTTCATACAATTCGTCTTCAGATGTTTGTCTTAGCTTTTTTGCAGAGTTGTTGATCCCTCCTCCACGCTTAGCAATTTCCTCGTAAGATAAGCCACGTATTTTATCAGTGTATTCAATTTCTCTGGAACCGGCATACACCAGATGGGTATGTGAATCGCAGAAAGCAGGTAGCACCAGTTTGCCGCTGGCATCCAATTCCTGACAATTGACTTTTGGTATATCTTTCATTGGCCCGAAACCGGCAATTTTCTCTCCTTCAATAGTCAGCCATGCATTTTGGATTCTCTTGAAGGTTGACATATCTGCTCCAGCAACAAATTCGCGGGGCTTGTCCTCCGTCATTAAGAGTTCTTTGATATTCTTAATTATGAGGTCCATAATTTATAGTTTTCTAGTTTTACTTTTTAACCATAATCTCTCTTCTTCAGATAACAAGCCTGATAGCTTTTCTCTGACTATTTGATGATAATCGTTGAGCCATTTTATTTCAACCTGGGTTAATAATGATACTTCAATTAGTTCAAGATCAACAGGAGCTAAGGTAAGGGTTTCGAATTTGTAAAATACACCAAATTCATTTACTAAATCTTCTGTACAAAGAGTCATGTTCTCTGTTCGCATTCCGTACGAGCCCTCCCTGTAAATTGCTGGCTCAACTGTAGTAATCATTCCGGGTTCAAATGAAGTATTCATGTTTCCTGATGCTCCTGTACCTATCGTTTGAGGACCTTCATGAACATTCAGAAAGAAACCCACACCATGACCAGTTCCATGGCCAAAGTTAAGGCCGTAGTCCCAGAGTGCTTTTCGAGCAAGAATATCCATCTGGTATCCCTTTGTCCCTTTTGGAAAACGTAACATGCTAACTCCCAGGGTGCCTTTTAGTGCTAGTGTGAAGTCTTGCTTTTGTTGTTCACTTGGATTTCCAAGGGTGATTGTGCGAGTTGTATCCGTGGTTCCGTCAAGATAATGCCCTCCTGTATCACAAAGATAGATTCCTTCTGCATGTAATTCAATGGAGCTTTCTTTGGATACTGCATAATGAACCACTGATCCATGATTACTATATGAGGAAATGGGATGAAAACTTGGCCCGATATAGTCTTTCTGCTCAAGCCTGAAAGACACTAGTTTTTCAGCAGCAGACAATTCAGAAATCGTAATTTTTCCGATATTTTTATCCAGCCAACATAAAAATTTCACCCAGGCAGCACCATCCTTAATCATTACATCTCTTAGTCCGTTTATCTCCACTTCATTTTTTATGGCTTTGAGTCGCGTAATGAAGCTCAGCTCTTCATGGATCTTAACCTGAGAGTGAACTGCATTCATCATGGCCTGGTTAGTTCTTCCTGGATCAATAGCAAGAATTGTGGAATCAGAAAGGCGACTTAGATCCCCGATGATATCAGAATATGATCTGATGCTGATACCATCGGCATAAAT
Organism: Bacteroidota bacterium; assembly: GCA_034658635.1. Taxonomy (GTDB): domain Bacteria; phylum Bacteroidota; class Bacteroidia; order Bacteroidales; family UBA12481; genus JABHCC01. Next base: position 2,480 of record JAYEFL010000130.1, read on the forward strand.
TTCTTGTTTGAGTGAAACGGGTAGTTTCTTTTCATCGATATACAAAATGGAATCCTCATGACTTATAAGGACGAAGCTTACAAACAATGGATTGAAGGTAATATCCTTTCCCCGCAAATTTAATACCCAGGCAATTTCATCAAGAGCACTAACCAGATAATGTGTTGCACCAGCTTTGGTCATATATTCTCTGGTGTCAGAAATCTTATCTTTTCGTGATCGACCTGAAAAAGCCACAGGATGATCCATAAGCAGATCATCAGGTAGGGCAGGCCTGTTGGTCCAGACCTTCTTCACCAGATCAATATGGGTAATTAGCTCCATTTTGTTTTTGGATAATCTGGATTTCATATCCCGGACAGAAGACACCGGAATCATATTTCCATTTACTGCGATCCTGGATCCTTCAGGGAGATGAGCTTTTATCCAGTCGATGTGTTCTGCGGTATGCGGAATTTCTAGTCTAAGCAGTTCCATTTCTGTACCTGAAAGCTGGTCTTCTGCCTGGAGAAAGTATCTTGAGTCTGTCCATAGTCCTGAGAAGTCTTTGGTAATGACCACGGTACCGGCTGATCCTGTAAATCCTGAGATCCAGGTTCGTTCAGCCCAGTGATCAGGTACGTACTCTCCCATATGGGGATCAGTGGAGGGGATTATATAGGCGCTAAGCTCGTGTTGAACTAATTTCTCTCTGATAGCGCGGATTTTTTCGTTTACTGTCATGACATTCTATTATTTTTTACAAATTTTGGAATATTATTGCAAGGAACCTGCAATAATTATCATTTTCTTTGGTGAAAAGAAAGAGACTTATGCTTAAAAAGGTACCACACACTTACGTAATTATTTTTTCAATTATCGTGATTTCAGCAATTCTGACATGGTTTATACCTGGCGGAGAATTTGAACGTGAAACTGTAAATGTCAATGGAACGGAACGTGAAATTATTATCAATAATTCTTTTCATTATATTGATAGTTCACCACAGACCTGGCAGGTGTTTTCGGCTCTGTTCAATGGATTTGTAAATACTGCTAATATTATTGCTTTCATTCTGCTGATTGGTGGAGCATTCTGGATCATGAATTTCAGCAAAGCAATAGATGTTGGAATCTACTCATTTTTGAAAATGACTGATCAATTTGAAAAACGAAGAATCATTAAGTATTTGGGTGTAAACAATATTATAATTACGATGATTATGTTATTGTTCTCTGTATTCGGAGCTGTTTTTGGCATGAGTGAAGAGACGATCGCTTTTATTATCATTTTTGTTCCATTGTCAATATCAATGGGGTATGACAGTATTGTAGGTGTTGCAATGGTTTTTGTTGCAGCAGGATTAGGCTTTGCCGGAGCAATCTTAAATCCATTTACTATAGGTATTGCCCAGGGTTTATCAAATATCCCTTTATTTTCAGGGATTGAATACAGGTTAATATGCTGGATAGTAATCAATCTTGTGGGGATTACTTTTGTTTTAAGGTATGCACGAAGGATTAAAAAGGATCCGAAAAAATCTCCGGTATATGAGGTAGATCAATATTGGAGAGATCAGCAGCAGACGGATATAGATTCTATTCAAATGAAGCCTCGTACATCCAGTTGGGTTCTTTTTTTGCTGCTGTCAGGAGCCCTGATTTATACTGCTATAAGCCAGCCCATCACTGAAATGATGGTGGGAGTGAAATCCTATAATATCCCGGCTTTGCCTGTCATGGCTGGCCTGTTTGCAATCGGAGGAGTACTTGCATTACGTAAATCTGTACACTATTTTGTGCTTCATCTTCTTGGGTTTACCATGCTGTATCTGATTGTGGGCGTCATGGGATATGGTTGGTATGTTATGGAGATTGCCAGCTTGTTCTTTGCAATGGGAGTATTTTCCGGAATCGCGATGGGCTATTCTCCTAATCGGATCACTAAGCTCTTTTTAGAAGGAACAAAGGATATTATGTCAGCAGCTATGGTTGTTGGTCTTGCTGGCGGAATCATCGTTATCCTGAATGATGGCAAAATCATTGATACGATATTATACGGAGTGTCGCAGGCGATGTCAGATGCCGGACGTCTTGCCTCTGTGGGTCTGATGTATGTTTTCCAGACTTTCCTGAATGTTTTGATACCATCAGGATCTGGTAAAGCAGCTCTTACCATGCCAATAATGTCTCAGTTTTCAGATTTAATCGGTTTATCCCGCCAGGCCACGGTAATGGCTTTCCAATTTGGAGATGGATTTACTAATATGATTACTCCCACTTCAGGGGTTTTGATTGGGGTTCTTGGAGTAGCAAAGATACCGTATGACAAATGGGTGAAATGGGTAACCCCCTTAATGATTATTTTGATAATTATTGGATTTCTGCTCCTGATACCGACTGTTACTATGACGCTTAATGGATTTTAGCGTCCTTCGTCTTTCGTCTTTCGTCTTTCGTCCTTCGTCCTTCGTCTTTGGTCTTCGGTCTTCGGTCCTATTTAGTTATGACTATTGGAAATGCTGTGGTTGTTTTCTGGTATTGAAAGAATATCTGGTAGGTTCCCTGGGGCAGGTTGGTGAAATTCATGGGGTTTTGGTTTGGCTTGAAGGTTCGGATCCTTTTTCCGTCACTTGTTGTTACCAGGATTGTTTTTAATTCTTCAGGATTTTCCGGGTCAAAATATACGAGGCCGTTTGAAGGATTCGGAAAAACGTTAACAACTTGTTTTGGAGGAATATCCAGTAGCTTAATACGTGTGAGATTACCTTTAAAAACCTGATCAATAAATTTGAATCCAACTGGAACTCTGAAAGGTAATCTGCTTGTGTGATCTCCGTTGTATTCAACATACTGGTGCCTGATTCCATAAAGATTAAGCGAATCTGAAAGAGCACGATTATGTAGGTAAAGATGATATTCATCCTGGGCACCACAATCAAAATAGATCGACAGATCAGTGGCTGGCATGTGCCATCTCACCATCTCAACAATATTATGGGGATTCCACCTTTGCATTACGCTATCGATGATATCACCCTGTTCATCCAGAGGGAAATCTACAAGGTTATCTGAAGCGGGATTTGGCGAAAACGCACCCGCCATTGTAAATATTAAATTGCTGATGCCCTTACCGGCTTCATGTCGCCATTGATAGGGAGGATCTCCATTTTCTGCCTTGACATTCGGTATCAGCATCTCCAGCATTTCAATATGTAAAGGGCCAGAATGACCTGCAACAGCTGTGAAAAGTGCCGGATGCTTCAAAACTTGTTTAAATGCTCCGTAAGCACCCATTGAATGTCCCATGATAGCACGGAAATCTCTACTCCCTTTTGTGTGATACAAGCTATCAATAAGAGGTACAATATCCTCAGATATCAGATCTTCATAATTACCATATAAAGAAGAGTTGGTATAAAAACTTCCGTTAAACGGTTCGGCCTGTCCATCGGGCATGACCAGAATAAAGTGATCAATACTTCTGCTTACCCAGAGGGCATCAATTATTGGAAACATGAAACTATATACTTCATAACCAGAGCTTGCTCCGTGAAGAGTCATGATGACAGGGTATTCCTTTGCGGAATTTAAAGGATTATATCCAGGAGGAAGATAAACTCTTACGGCTGTCTCTTTTTGTAAAGCATTGCTGAAAAAACTGAGGTCTTCTACCTTCCCCAGATGGAATTGGGCAATTCCGGCTAAAGAGTATGCTGCAATAATTACTGTAAGAAGGAGGTGTTTATTCGTCATTCGTCTTTCGTCATTCGTCTTTCGGGGCAGACACTTTGGTCTCCCCGTACAATTTCAAATCCTAATCCTAATCCTAATCCTAATCTTAATCTTAATCTTAATCTTATTCCCTAGCCTTAAGTTCTAAGTCCTATTTTCTATCTCCTCTCTCAAAGTCCCTGCAACAAATACGCAAGGCTAATCCCCAGATAGTTTCCCAGAGCATATCCGATAATCCCAACTGTGAGTCCTGGAATTAGAACCTCCTTGTTTTTCAGTGCTCCTGCCACTACCGGAACAAATGGTGGTGAGAATGCCAGGGCAGCAGATGTAATGATAACTGTATCAGTATCCACTTTGAAAATCATGGAAAGCAGGATGTGTAGAATCAGACTTCCCCAAACAGCAAGTGCAACATACAGGAATAAATCCATGGAGATATTTACAAGGTTCTTTAAATCAGCTTGTGATGCCACGGCCATGCTGAATACAATAATAAAATACATGCCAAGCTGGAATGATTTATCGATCCTGTTAATTTTAGGAATAAAAGATGCCAGTATTCCCATAGTTGTTATGTAGAGAATGATAACTACTGTTTTTGAATTTTCAGGTACTATTGACATTAGTCCGTATCCTGATCCGAAGATCAGAATAGTTACTCCCAGTGCTGCCATTAGTGGTACAAAGGTTTTGCGTTTGAAAATTCCGATATAGGAATCGAATTCAGCTGTTGAAAAATCATTATCTGATTCGGAAGTCTCAGTCTTTTTGAATTTTGGAAGAACCAGGTTCAGAGCTTTTTGACCTATGGTGATAATAAAAATAAACCAGATAAGGCATATGGCCATGTCATAGGTGTGGGTCATTAGATATGTATTCTGATTTACCTCGAGAGCAGTTTTTATTGCGGCCATATTTGGGGTGCCTCCGGTGTACACTCCGGTGAGCAGGCCGGCAATCTTCCATCCTTCGTCAAGTCCCGGGTTGAAAATAAAATACCCAGCGACTACCATAATCAAAATTGATACAAATGCCAGAATCATTGACAGCAATGTTTTTTTTGCATGTCGAATCCATTTCCTGAAATCGAGTGAAAACAGGAGTAAAGGCAGAGCCATTAGAATAGTGATATCTGTTAGGTCTCTGATAGCCATTGGGATAGTTTCTCTAGGCATAACATCTATTCCATCAACTGCCAATTCCGGTATTAATCCGCTGACTCTGAACAGAATTCCGATGGCGTAGGCCCAGATTATACTTCCAATCTTGTTTACCCAGTTGTATCGCTGGCATAAATACAGGATGAGAATTGGCAGAAGCAAAAAACAAAGAACGATCACAAGGGGTGGTAAACTCATAAGAAGGTAGTTTTAGTTAGCGCATATCGTACACAGTTACACCAGGATACTTGCTGGCGTCAAACATAAAGAAACGATCATCAACCTTAATGTCAGGAATTACATTAGTTATTTTAATGATGTACTTATTCCCGTCAGACCCAAAGTAGCTTACCTCACGGATCAGTTTTTTTGCCTGATCCACAATCAGAATAATTCGTGTGTATTCTTCATTCTCAGTATTGGGCAGGAGTTCAATGGTATGCACAGACCCCTGACTACTGATGGTCTTCATTGCAAAATCTTCTTTATACAGGGTGAAAATATTAATGGGATTAAAGAAATCACTTTCTTTGGGATCAAGGATAGTTGCCTCATTCAGGTCTTCAGAATAATTCCACAGCTTGTCTCCATCACAAAGAGCCAGCATACCCATAATTGATAATCTGAATTTTTGGCCCTGCATTACCATACTTCCTTCAAAAGTATCGGCAATATCAGCTTCTTCATTTATCAGACTGAAACTAAAATCCGCCTGCAAGCTGGAATAAGCCAGTAACTGTGTTGAGACTTCGTCAAGAATTGCTCTGGTTTTATTCTGGGCAATTATCGTTCCGCTGATACCCGTACAGGTAAGAAGTAAAATGATGAATGGTATTTTTTTCATATATCAGAGATTAATTTGATCGGTAAGAAATTTTTCCAAAGCGTAGGTGTCCTGAAACAATACCTGTCGGGGTTTGCTTCCATCTGCCGGACCAACAATTCCAGCTTGTTGCAGCTGATCCATAATTCTGCCCGCCCGATTGTATCCTATTGAGAATTTCCTTTGGATAGAACTGGTGGAACCTTGTTGAGAAGTGACCACTAAGCGGGCAGCATCATCAAATAGATCGTCTATTTTATCCATTGCAACTGAGCCTTTGTCTTCGCCGTTTTCAATTTTAGGTTCAGGTAAGATCCAGGGGTTTGGATATGCTCTTTGCTCTGAAATATGAACACAAATGGCTTCTACCTCTGGTGTGTCAATAAATGCACATTGCAAGCGTTCCAGATCTGCCCCTGCAGAGATTAGCATGTCTCCTCGTCCAACCAGATGATTAGCCCCGGGGCTATCCAGAATTGTTCTTGAATCGATCATTGATGAAACTCTGAAGGCTATCCTGCCAGGAAAGTTTGCCTTGATAGTACCTGTAATAATATTGGTGGACGGGCGCTGTGTTGCTATTACCATATGGATGCCTACCGCTCTGGCTAATTGAGCAATACGTGTAATCGGCATTTCAACTTCTTTGCCTGCTGTCATTATAAGATCAGCAAATTCATCAATTATTACCACTATGTAGGGTAGATAACGATGGCCTCTGTTGGGATTAAGCTTTCTGGAGGTGAACTTTTTATTGTATTCTTTTATGTTTCTGGCTTCTGCTGATTTAAGTAAATTGTACCTGTCATCCATCTCGGCACTTAATGAGCTAAGGATGTTAATGACATGCTGTGTTTCAGTAACTATAGGGTCTTCGGCATCAGGAAGAACAGCCAGATAATGATTAACCATTTTCTTGTAAAGAGTTAGCTCTACCTTTTTCGGATCAATCAGCACAAATTTTAGCTGTGCCGGGTGTTTCTTGTAGAGCAAAGACGCCAGTATAGCATTCAGACCAACAGATTTTCCCTGACCAGTTGCACCTGCAACAAGCAGATGAGGCATTTTTGCCAGGTCAATGATATAGGTCTCGTTATTGATTGTCTTACCCAAGGCAATTGGCAGATCATAAGTTGTTTCCTGAAACTTTTTTGAAGCAAGCAAGGAGTACATTGAGACTATCTCAGGTTTTCTGTTAGGTACTTCTATCCCAATTGTTCCTCTACCTGGAATGGGGGCAATAATTCGTATACCGAGAGCCGATAAACTGAGGGCAATATCATCTTCCAGACTTTTAATCCGGGAGATTCTGATGCCGGGAGCAGGGATTATTTCATATAAGGTAATCGTAGGACCGATTGTCGCCTTGATTTTTTCAATCTTAATGTTGTAATTACCCAGAGTTTGAACAATTCTATTCTTATTGCTGAGCAATTCTTCGTTACTGACTTTTGTGTTGCCACGACTATGATCTTTCAGTAAATCAAGAGTGGGGAATTTATAACCTGAAAGATCGAGGGTCGGGTCATAATCTTCTCCTAAGCCAGATGCATTCTTCCGACTGGTTTCTTCCTTCCTTTTACTGGTATCATCAATTGTCATTTCAGGATCAACATTGTCGGGTGTTTGCTTTTTCTCTTTTTCGGTGGAGTCAGGACTGAAATCGATGCTGATTTTATCATTTCCGTCGATGCTTTTTGAAATCAGGTTTTCTTCAACTTCTGAAATGATATCCTTATCATCCTTTTTATCTAATACTGTAAGTTGTTCATTGTTGGTATTCAGATCAATATTTTCATCAGGCTTAGCTTCGAAATCAGCATCAAAAAATCCTTCCTCTTTTTTCTTATACTGAAGTATATCCGGAGTTATCCTGAACATAAATACTATAATTATCAGACCGGTAACAATAAGGAATACAATTATTCCTGCCTGACCGAGAAAAGCGCTTAGCCATTCAGACATATATTTGCCATGTCCACCCCCCAATAGAAATAAGCTATTACCAAAAGCATGGGCCAGTGTAATTGAAGACCAAATTGACAGGAGCAGAGTGTATTTTATTGTACGCCAGAACGGTATAAGTCTGGTACCCACTAATTCAAAGCCCAGTAGTACCATGAGAAATATCAGAGCTAAAGAAGGAAGTCCGAACCATTTGTAAATAAACAAATTACTAATAACAGCCCCGGCTTTGCCTGCCCAATTATCAACTTGTATATCAGGATCAATTATTGTTTCTGAGCCGACCTGGTCGAGGAAGCTTTGATCTGCCTGCCATGTGAAGAAGTATGAGATCATGGCAATTCCTGCAAACAGTGCTATAAATAAAAAAAGCAAGCCGACAACAACTTTAATTCTGGTATCAAATACCTTCCTTATTTTTTTCACCTTCTTTTTTGGCTTTCGTGTTGCCTTCTTTGCCTTAGCCATATTATGTAAATTGTTAAATATTTTAGTCCGTTTGTATGGATGATGATAATCAGCTAAAGTAGAAAAAAATAATTTTAGCTTTGTGTTACTCAATTGTAAAACGTATGAAAAAGCTTGCTGTTGTGGCCTTGGGTGGAAATGCTCTTCTTCGTGGTGATCAGGCTGGTACTATTGAAGAGCAGGAGCAGAATACCACTAATACACTGGAGAACCTTGTTTTTTTAATAAAACAGGGCTATGATCTGGTATTATCTCATGGAAACGGTCCTCAGGTTGGGAATATTCTGATGCGAAATGATGCTGGTGAATCTCAGTACCAAATTCCGCAAATGCCCCTCGATATTTGTGTTGCCGATTCACAGGGAGGAATTGGTTACATGATTGAGCGAATGCTCAGAAATATACTGAAAAAGCATAATATCGATAAGGAAGTTGTAACTCTGGTAACTGCTGTTATTATTGAGAAGGATGACCCTGCATTTAGCAATCCAACCAAGAGAGTTGGGAAAATGTACACAAAAGCTGAAGCAGATGAATTGCATTTGAAGAAAGGGTGGGTATTTAAATCCTCTCCAAAGGCTGATGATGCATGGCGAAGAGTAGTGCCATCTCCAAAGCCCATTCAAATAATTAATGAGAAAGTTGTTGAGAGCCTCGCACGTCAGGGAGTGATTACTATTGCTGTTGGTGGTGGTGGAATCCCGGTATTTTATGATGAAGAAGGGAATGTTCGTGCATCTGAGGCTGTAATTGATAAAGACCTCGCATCTTCTCTGCTTGCGGCTCGAATAAAGGCAGATGAGTTTTATGTCTTGACCGATGTTTCTTATGTATACAAGAATTATAATTCTCCTGATCAGGAGGTTTTGGAATTTCTGAATTACAAGGATACCAGAAAGTATTTGGATAATGGGGAGTTTGGAGAAGGAAGCATGGCTCCCAAGGTGAGAGCGTGTTTGCAATTTATTGAACAGGGAGGCCAAAAAGCTATTATTACTGAGGCTTTTAAGCTGCAGGATAAAAGCTACGGGACAAAAATTACAATGGATTACGAGCCTGGAGATATATTAAGTTCGAAACGATAAAAACGAAACGATAAAATCATGTTTAATCTACGCAACCGGAGTTTTGTAAAACTCCTTGATTTCACTCCAAAAGAGATTGAATTCCTAATCAATTTGTCTCTTGATCTTAAAGCTGCCAAGTATGGCGGGTATGAGCAGCAAAAATTATCAGGCAAGAATATTGCTTTAATATTTGAAAAAGCCAGCACCAGAACACGCTGTGCTTTTGAGGTGGCTGCATATGACCAGGGGGCTCATGTTACCTATCTAGGTCCTACCGGGTCACAGATTGGCTATAAAGAATCGATGAAGGATACTGCACGTGTACTTGGCAGGATGTATGACGGAATCGAATATCGCGGTTTTGCCCAATCTATAGTTGAGGAATTAGCTGCTTATGCAAATGTGCCGGTTTGGAATGGCTTGACTAATGAATTCCATCCGACACAAATTCTTGCAGATTTTATGACTATGCTTGAACATGCCAGTGCTCCCTTAGAAGAAATTGCTTTCTGCTATATGGGAGATGCCAGAAACAATATGGCAAATTCACTGATGGTTGGTGCTGCAAAAATGGGAATGGATTTTAGAATTGCTGCTCCGAAAAGTGTTCAGCCTTCTATAGAGCTGGTTCGAACCTGTCAGGAAATAGCAGAAAAGACTGGTGCGGATATTGTTATCACCGACAGAGTGGAAGAGGCGGTGGAAGATTGTGATTTTATTTATACCGATGTATGGGTGTCAATGGGTGAGGCCGATTCAGTTTGGAAAGAGAGAATAGAATTACTCAAGCCTTACCAGGTCAATGCCGGAGTAATGAAGAAAACTGGTAACCCGGATGCGAAATTCCTCCATTGTCTTCCAGCATTCCACAACAGAGAAACAGTTGTAGGAGAAGAGATTTTCCAGAAGTTTGGATTGGAAGGAATGGAAGTTACAGAAGACGTTTTTGAATCTGAGCAATCCGTTGTTTTTGATCAGGCTGAAAATCGTCTGCACACTATTAAGGCAGTGATGGTTGCTACTCTGGGTTCATAACAGTAGTAGAACTGATCTTTTCTTTAAGGAGACTTTGTTGGTTGTATCTAACTATTGACAAGGCCTGATTTTCAAATCCACTTATCTCTGATTTGCGTACAAAATGGAAACTGGTTTGAAGAGTAGGGTGGTTTAGTACTTCAGGCCAGCAATCAACATGCTTGATGAAGTCGGTTCCGAACAGATATAGTGCTTTAATAAAATAATAACTGATATCAAAGCCCTGAAAACTGAACCTGTCAGGTTGGTTATTGAAATTTTGCCTGTATTTTTTGCACATATCCCTGATTAAGGGATCTGCATAGTTTACATAAGGATTACTGAAATTTGTGTAATAATGGAGATTCAGATTATATAAGGATTCTAATTGCAAGGCATCAAATTTCCCCCATTGAGGCTTTCCGAAGATTGTAATGTCATAATGCAAACTCAGATTGTTGAGGCGGTTTATCATATCTGCCACAAAAACTTTATTGGTGGATGGAATAATGATAAGATTCTCTCTTCTCAAACTTAGAACATCCTCCAGACGAAATGCCAGGGAGTCATCCAGACTAACAGCCCGGTCTTTATCAGTGAAGAGTATCTGACGATATCTCAAGTCTGATGCATTGATTTTGTAAGTCAGGTAGTTGCGGATATTTGAACTATATCTGGAAGTCATATAGTTCAAGTCATTAGTATCTTTTACTAAAAGAATGTTTTTGTCATAAAACCTTGACAGATAGATTGAGGCAAGATCATGCTGCATTTCTTCAGTAGGGTTCACCTGAAATAGATATGGATTGTCATCAATGCCTATGCCTTTTGAGGATAAGGGAGATACAATCGGGATCTTTTTGATTCTTGAGAAAATGGAGGCAATCTCCAAAGTCTCAGGATAAACCGGACCAAAAATCAGATCCATTTGATCTAAAGCCCCACTTGTAACAAGATTTCGAACTGTATTCGGGCTTCTTTCGGTATCAAATATGTGTACATTCATTGAGAGTCCTGACAGTCGCAGAGAATCAATTGCCAGCAGAGCTCCTTCAAGAAATTCAAGGAATCGTAAGGCCTCTCTGTACATGTCGTTTTCAGGAAAGACAACAGAGTCGTTTAAATGCAAAGTGTCATTAGCTGTGACATAC
>JAYEFL010000131.1:0-3416 GCA_034658635.1 Bacteroidota bacterium
CTATAGTATTACATACTTCCTCATCAGTGGTCACTGTTGCCTCCAAAGTCAGCTCTTCAGTAGATCCGGCAGTCAATTCAGTAATACTCCATATTCCGGAAACCGGATCGTAAGTACCACTAGTTGCACTATGGCTTACATATTCAAGACCGGCAGGAAGAATTTCTTCAATAATTACATTTGTAGCATCAACTGATGAAGAAAGATTTGAAACCTCCATAGTGAAGGTTACAACTGAGCCCTGGTAAGGATAATAATCATTTGCTTTCTTGGTCACTTCTATATCAACATCTTCATCAGGACAGCTAATCGTCAGATCGATTCCATCTTTGTCTGTATCTTTATCAGTACCCGATGTTTGGTTTTCACCATCTCCAAAAACTTCCAGGTGAGCGATTAGCTTATAACTACCCGGAGCAAGTGCTATAACAGCCTCCCAACCCATAACATGATCAGGATTACCATCAAAGTTTTCTCCAAGCCATGAGAAATCCGGTGCTGTTCCATCGTTACCGGAACCACCAGTTACCTCTTTGCCCGCAAAATCAGTAATATCAAGCCATGCGTCATCTTCATGTTTTAAGCCAGGATATCCGTCTTCAGCTAAAACAAGGATATACAACAACTCCTGTGAGCAGTCGTAATGCAGGTAAAGTTTTGATTGTACAACTTTATCCGGCTTAAATGCCCTATACATATCAGCAAAATAACTTTCTGAAAGATTCCAGTCTGCTGCATCTCCATCTACTGTTTTTGATCCTCCTGTGGATTGGCCAAAACCAGAAACTGAAAACAAACCCATAAGAATTGCTATCAGTATGATGTTGATTCTGTTTTTAACATTATGCTTTTTCATGGCTCAAATGTTTTGATGCATGTCAGCTAAGCATAGACTATACCACTAGAAACTAACCGCCTGACTTACTGACGCTTAACAAACGCACAACAGTACAAGGCATTCCAGATTATGGAATTTTTCGATACATATTGGAAATGAATTGTGTAATAATTAGTATTTTCGCCAGTAAGACCGATTCCAGCAATACCGGTTTCCTTAATACGTCCGAATAACGAACGACGAATGACGAATAACGAACGACGAATGACGAATAACAAAATCATGAATAAATCCTCAATCCTTGCCCTATTACTCGGCCTGATTCTGGCCTCATGTTCAAACACAGAACAACCCAACATAATATACATACTGGCTGATGACCTGGGTTATGGAGAACTTGGCTCTTACGGTCAGGAGAAAATAGAGACCCCCCACATTGACCTTCTGGCCGAAAATGGAATGCGATATACCCAGCATTATTCCGGATCGGCCGTATGTGCGCCTTCCAGATGTATACTTTTAACAGGAAAACATGGAGGACATGCGTATGTCAGAGGAAATCATGAGTGGGGTGAAAGAGGACCTGTTTGGGATATGGCCAAAGCAGAGGATGATCCTAATCTTGAAGGTCAGTATCCAATGGATCCTGATGAGGTAACTATTGCCGAGAAATTACAAGAGGCTGGATATATCACTGGTATGATTGGGAAATGGGGACTGGGAGCTCCGCTTAGTACAAGTATCCCGAATACCCAGGGATTTGATTTCTTTTGCGGATATAATTGTCAACGTCAGGCGCATACATACTATCCTAAACACCTGTGGCTGAATCAGGAAAAGCTTCCACTAAATAATAAGCTGGTTGTGCCTGGCACTAAACTGGCAGAAGGTGCTGATCCAATGGATCCTGACAGCTATGCAGATTATACTTTAGAAGAATACGCTCCTGACGTAATGCACCGTGAGGCTTTAAAGTTTATTGAAGAATCTGGTGATCAGCCATTCTTCCTGTATTATGCTACACCAATACCTCATGCGGCAATTCAGACTCCAAATGAGTGGGTAGAAAAATATGTTGAAAAGTTCGGTGATGAGGAACCTTACCTGGGAAATAAAGGATATTTCCCTCATCGTTATCCACATGCAGGTTATGCTGCTATGATAGGATATCTGGATAATCAGGTTGGTGAAATGATCCAACTACTGAAGGATCTGGGAAAATATGATAATACCTTATTCATGTTCACCAGCGATAACGGACCTACTTATAATGGTGGCACCGATTCACCATGGTTTAACAGTGCAGGACCTTTTAATGATTCTATGGGGTGGACAAAAGGCTATCTTCACGAAGGTGGTATTCGCGTACCCCTGATAGTCTCATGGCCAGGTAATATTGAACCAGGCTCTGTTAGTGATCATCCATCAGTATTCTATGATCTCTTTCCTACTTTATGTGAAGTTGCAGGCATTGACCCCGGAACAGAAACGGATGGTATCAGCTTTTTGCCTTCACTTTTAGGTCAGGAACAGCCGACTCATGAATATCTTTTCTGGGAATTTCCATCATACGGGGGACAACAGGCAGTGAGAATGGACAATTGGAAAGGCCTGCGCAAAAACATTATTAAAGGCAATATGGAAATTGAGCTGTACGATCTGGATAAGGATATTCGCGAAGAAAACAATGTAGCAGATCAAAATCCGGAGATCGTTGAGAAATTCCGCCAAATAATGGAAAAAGAACACCAGCAGGCCGAATTGGAACGGTTCAGGATGGAGGCATTAGGAGACAAAAAATAGCAAGGTAGGGGCCGATTCGTGAATCGGCCCTTTTCTTTGCAATAAATCGGCCCAATTTGATAAACCATCCAGCATATTATTTCGTATAAAGGATAGAACCAATGTGTTATTATCATGAAGAAGTTAATTTATTTGGTTTTAATCTTTGCTATTGCAGGTATATGGTCATGTGGTCTAAACAAGAAGATGTCCACAACACAAACAGAAAATCAGGTCAGTTTATCCAGCCAATCTGATGATTCAACCGAATACGAGATTCTGATCATTGATCCGGGATTCGGATCCTGGTTTATCACCCACAGAAAACCCAAGTGGTACCATGAACAATCATTTTTAGAGAATTGGAATCTTCAATATGTTTCAGCTTGGAATTTGAAGGTAATGAGCGGTGCATTTCAGCTGGCCTATCCCAACAATCCATTCATCGAACGAATCGAATACCGGCCATTTGTTGATTACGGTTTGGATGTTAACCACAAGTTGTACTATTACTTCAAGTACATCGAAGCAACTTGGGGCAGGGTTCTGGATTGACGAAGGACGAAGGACGAATTCTAAAGCTCCCTAATATAGAACGCATCACTAACTGTCAAGCTGAACAAAGGATGAACTCCTATTGAGTAATATTCAAGATCGAATAGATAAATATTATCTTTACCTGAAGAAGCATACTGAAACCTTACAAACGAACGGAAATCAATTTATAAGAATCGAGCAATTGATTTCCAAACCAGCATTTATCAAGAGCTATGAGAAATCGGATTAAACACATTAA
>JAYEFL010000132.1:0-3408 GCA_034658635.1 Bacteroidota bacterium
CCGTTAGCCACAGCATACTCAAAGGGCTGTGTCACTGTTGAGGCCGAGAAGGCGCTCTGGTTGCCTATCCGGATACGCATTTTGGACATCCTTTATTTATCTCACGCAAAGGCGCAAAGTTTTTTCAGTAATTTCCAGCATAAAGCACAACTTCTTAATAATTCAGGGTAAGATGTAATCTACCCCAACTTATTGAGAAAATACGGCATTAATCATCGTTTGGGCCACTCGAACTGACATTCGAATATCGAATATCGAACAAGGAATTATGAATGTCGAAGGGAATGATCTTAAAATCCTTCATGATTCGAGATTCCTTGTTCTACATTCTGCGATTTATTCGTGTCAATTGTGTAGAGCGGACCGGATTTATTTCCGAACATCAGTTGAGAAGGCAGTTTTTCAAACCACACATAAAGGCTTTCATGCGGTGTTGCTTGCTGGTTTGACACTATGGCAGCCCATTTTCCATCGCTACTTTGCTCTTCACGGCTACCAGGTACCATGCCAGTTCCCGTGGGATAGCCAGAAGGCTCTACCATGATGAATTTGATGGCGCCTTTTTCGCTTGTTGGCACGGCTGCGATAATTGGGTGCCAGCGCCCCGCCCTTGGCCTAAGCTCAAGTATGATCTTACCTGAATGGTGCTGGTGAACCTTCGCTTCATAAGGCGCTATTTCCTTACGTGCGATTTCGGGCCGCCTTCCGTATAATGCGGAGCCTATGCGTTCAAGCCAATTCTGATCTGTAACGCTAACAAATAGCCTTGTCTTTACGGAAGCAGGAATAAGAGCGTCATCTACAGGTCCAGTGAAGAGGACCATAAACGGAAAGTTGCCGTCGCGAGATTTCAGAGTCCTATCCAATGCATATGCAATCTCTTCTTTGCAGGGCTGACTAGAAAGGCTGTTCTGTGTAGCCACAAGCAGCCATCCATCGCATTCCTGTTCTGATGTAATGAAGTTCTCAATCTGTTCCCACAGACGACGGCCAGCGGATATATCCCACCTGTCTAGTCGTACATATATGCCAGTTTTCCCAAGTTCCTGGGCAATAAAGTCAATGTCACCGCCTTCATTGTCAGCCCAGGCATATGTGATCCAAAGTTTCTTCATTATGCTCAAACCGAACGTCATAAATCAGCCGCATGGCTTTTAGCGTCGGCTGAATTTTTATATTCTTGTAACACCTTTATTGATTTATCGATATGGTTGTTGACAGTTAATTTAATAATATATCCACTGACTCTACCAAGTTGTTGTTTTTCAGAGAGGATTGATTTCACTTGCTTTAACCAGGTTATTTCCTCATGTATTTTTTCAAGAAAGATAGTGTGTTTATACCTTCCCGTAAGAGCATAGGCTACTGTCCTTTTATTTTCTGGTGAGAGCTTCTCAAACTCAGTGACAAAACTCTCTGTACCTATATACTTTAAAATTGGTATTTCGTAGTACAGATTATCTTCAGAGTCAGTATGAACTAATTGCGTATAGAATTTGCTGGTATCGGATACCATGGTTTTAAGCAATGACTTGCCAGCATCAGGCATGCTCTCAATTTTTATTTCTTCTGTCTTTTTTGCTATATATTCATTTAGTTCCTTAAATTCGGATAGTTCTTTGCCTTCGAAACCAAGGCCACCCCATGTGTCATCCTCGAATGCTGGAAATGGATTAGAATTTGATTGACTAAGTAGGTTGTTTGATTTCAAGTAGTCTATATATCCCTTAGCGTTTTCAATAATTACTTCCTTAGTTTCATTAATAAGTCCCAATTCTGAAAACGCTAGGAAAAGACCCATTATATGTTTTATTACGCCAATTTCCTTGTGTTCTTTATTCACGATTTCCTGTGAAACTATTTTATATAATTCAGAAAATTCATCATCTTCTAAATCTCTAAAATGCCACAACTTTACCCAATTTGGCGTATTCTCATCCTGAAAGTGTTTATTCTTTTTTAAGGATTCTAGTATGCCTCCTTTATCAATAATTCCTTTATCGAAAAAAAGCTCCCATGCTGACAGTTCAAATATGTGATCATAAAACGTTATGTTGCTGTATTTTTCGGTCAGCATTTTATATTTAGATTTTTCCTTATTCTTTTCTTTGAATATTCCCTCAAGGTAGCCTGATGTAAATTTTTTTAATTCTGTTGGAAGGATTGCCCCAGACTTAATTTCAAAGGAATATGCTAAAAATATTTGAAGTAAATTTTTACTAAAATCTTTATTTGAAGTGATATTAGCAGGCAATACAGAAAATAATCTTTCGAAATCCCAGAATGATTGTTTAAGATGGCGAATATTTTGGTAGTCAGATGCCAAATAAGTTTCTTTTATTATGTTTATGTTATCTTTAATTTCTTTCTTTGTCGCATCATTTTCAATCAAACTCGACAAGTTATCTAGTACTTCATCAATGTCAGATATTATTTCAAAAGTTTTTCCGATTAATTTCTCTTTTATATTGATGTATAAAGTCTCTGATTTATCCTTTGATATTATGTCATCTTCGTTTGCAATGATAATGACTTTAAAACCTTGATGCTCCACAAAATGGTTAATATAACCAAGTATGTCCTGTTTTTCTATACCACATCGCTCCAAATCATCGAAAATCAGAATATTGCCATCTGCACTTTTAAAATGTTCTGGCAAATTAATGTCTGGAACTTGAGAATTGACACTTGCATCTGCTTTATTGTCACCATCAAGGTCGATTTTTATACTTGTTTTTATCAAACCTTTTAAGATTTTACCGACTAAAGCCATTCCTTTGGAGGAGAGGACTGGGTGTAATTGCTGGAAAAATAGATTTTCTATCTCAGAGTAAGAAATAATGCCATATAAGCTTACGTATAGATAATTTTGGCCATCCTCCTTTAGTTTCTCACAATATTTTTTGATAAACCATGTTTTCCCACACCCCCATTTTCCCTTCAACATAACTGCATATTCAGGGGGGCTTTTAAGAGCACAATAATAATTCAAAAAATCTTCTATATGACTATTGGGCGAGCTCATTTTATCCTCATAGAAGCGACCAGCATCACCTGCCGCCAACATGCGGGGCAACCAACCTGGTAATTCTGTCAACCTTGATGCGGGGTAGTGACGTTGAAAAACTGCTACACCAACCTGTCATAAGCAAATCAAGGGGGTCAATTTATAACTTATTAAAAATAAAACATATTTCTAAATCAAAGTATTAGCGGAAGAGCATCAACTTTTGATTACACTGCAAAAAGTCGGAGTTGATCTAAAGCTATAACATAAATATATTCGTCAAAGGGGACGTTCGTTCCGAACGTGCCTAAAATCCTTCTTGGCCATAGCGTCTGTCTAAGACTTCTATCACCATGTAATACTTCCTGCAACGCACAGGCGACTTGGTCCTAATCAGCAAG
>JAYEFL010000133.1:0-3344 GCA_034658635.1 Bacteroidota bacterium
CAAAGAAAATGAATGCGTGTGTCCTGGCCAGAGTTGTTCAGATTGCAACCTGGCAGATCAATGTCTGTATACAGCCATTTTCGAATCGAGGGTGTCAGGATCTGGACCGCTTCCATTTCCAGGTCTTTTTCAGCTCCCACCCCCTTACATTTTTCATTCTGAATCATTTTCCAGTATTGGCAAAAATAGAGCGGAAACTCATAGGATTAATTTGCGATTGTTTGGTCCTTTAACCAAGTATTTGAATGTCTTGATTCGGGCAATGGTAAAGGCTGGTGAGAATGGAATTGGCAAAGGTAAAGCGCTGCTTCACCTTGCTGAAGTTTGTGATGTAAATACAGGTCAAATATTATTTGTGCATAACTCAGGGTGGCGCTTGCCACCACCAATACACCGCTTGAGGTTTAACAAAGGAGCTTTATACTCAACAGTAAAAATCCAACTGCAATCTCCCTTGCGTTTGTCAAAGTTAGGATCTGATCCAAAAAAGTTAAGTGCCGAGATATTTTTTCGCCACCTCCTAAGACGATTTCAACTTATGGTCTACCTCTATGGTGAAAATTTTACCAGAATTGATATGGGCAAATTTAAATCAGAAATAAGCAAACTTTCGTTTCACGCTGAGCTGCATTATGAAAAGCTTTACCGTTATAGTCAACGACAAGGATGTAAGGTTCCAATGCATGGTTTTTTGGGGTGTATCGAATTCGGGGGTATTTCACCATTTCTGGCTGAGTTAATTCGAGTTGGAGAGCATGTTCATCTTGGAAAAGCAACTGTAATGGGACTTGGTAATTATAAAATTATTAGCGCTGTTGGATGACATGAGGAGAAACCACAAATGAGAAAAGCCTTAATTACTTTTTTAGGGACAGGAATCGGTAAACGGACAACGGGCACGGCTCAACTTGAATATAGAAAAACAGCATATAAAATGACAAATGGGGAGGTCTCGGAGCCTACTCCATTTATTGGGCTCTATCTCAATCAAGCTCTTGTGGTTGATGATCTCCATATCTTTGGTACAACTTCGTCGATGTGGTCAACCCTCTTGGACTATCTCTCAGATCGGCATTATAAGGAAACAGAAGTACCTATCAGTAATCTAGTAGATTTTTGTTTTGACCAAAATGGCACAGATTCCATAATAGAAAAACAATCGGAAATTGAGAATAGCCTAAGCGAAATGTTGGACAACAAATCTTTTATTCATTTCCATGACTCGGTTAATAATGAAACTAAAATGTGGAGTCTTTTTGGTGATCTAGCAGAAACAATGAAGAATTATAACGAAATTCACATTGATATAACCCATGGTTTCAGACATTTGCCTCTCTTTGTAGTCACGGCTCTTTCATATATCACCTCACTTTATCCCTCAATAAAAGTCCGGGGGTTGTATTATGGTAATTTTGAATCAAAGAAAGATCGTAATGATGAAAACGAACCAGCTGATATTGTTGATTTATTACCAGCCTGGGAGATGATGAACTGGTTTCATGCAGCAAGGGATTTTGCACTGTATGGTAATGGAAAAGATCTATCTAGTCTGTTGGAGGCACACCACCCTGATCTCGCTAAAACATTTCTAGGGATTAACGATACTCTTCAAATCACTTTTATTGAAGGCTTTAGTAAACGATTAGCCAAAATGGAGCGACTATTTGATCAGGAAGAGAGCAGCCCAAATCCAGACCCGCGTATCACGCCCTTAAGACCGCTGATGACTGATATAAATGGGATGGTTGATAGAAAAAAGCCGGAATGGTATAACCAAATTAAAACAGCACAATGGTATCATAAACGTTGCATGTATCAGCAAGCCTTAACAGCTTTGGTTGAGGGGATTAAATCCTACGTGTTGGTACATGAAGGTGAGGACTGGAAAGACCGTGACACGAGAGATACATTCTTTAAGCATCACTTTGACTGGAGGAAACAGAATGCAATTCTGGGGAAAGATGGCAAAAAATATTATGAGAATATCAGAAAATGGAGAAATGAAATTAACCATGCCGGATTATTGCATACCGATGCTGCTGGGATGACCAAAACGGTTATTGATTCTATTGGTAGATTATTTTCGGACCCCCAATTGGAAAAGATATTATCAAAAGCATAGCACCTGACCCCCGGGATTCTTAAGAGTGCACACACGGGAGACCTATTCACTCTGTCAACATTAAATTTTCCAGAACTGACAAGCTTGTCAAGTGAAGTATCACGGCTTTTGAGTCTAGATTTGTTGTGATTTGAATGAACAGAATTATCAATTTAGCAGCACAAGGAATGGGAAAATGAGTCAAGCAACACCAGTATATGAAAGTGAAATCTTTCTGGCAGTCATGGGTACAACACCTCAGGTTTTGACTGAATGTCTTTATTATTATACTCATGAGTATTACAAAACGCAGAGAACTTTTTCTAAAATTAAAGTACTTACTACGCTGAAGGGCAAAGAAGCCCTGGTGCAAACACTATTTGACGGGGGACAATTGTCCCTGCTTGAGAGTGCACTGGGTGTAAATACTGGATATTTCAATTTTTCAGAAGCAGACATTATTGTGTTTTCAGATAAAAACGGTAACGCCCTGTCTGATCTATTGAGCAGTGAAGACAACGATTATGCAAAGGAACAGGTATCTCAGACCGTCCGGGAACTTACGGAAATTTCTTCATCTCGTTTAACAGCAACTGTTGCTGGTGGGCGAAAAACGATGAGTGCTCTAATGGCTTTATCGTTTCAGCTATATGGCAGGGAAGCAGATGATTTATTTCATATTATCCCACCAGAGGAACGAATGAATGATTCGTCGTGGTTTTTTCCTGAGAATAATTCCAGCTCTGATCAACACCTTATGGTCTCTCAGGTTCCGGTAATTCGAGTGGGACGGTATCTGGCCAGTGATTTATCTCTATCTGTAGATGATTTGATGATGAGGATACAGGCATCACTAAAAGAATTGACCCCTATATCATCTTTACGGGTAAATAAATGTGTATTCACAGTTAATGAACAACTCGACATCAAAATGAGTCCACGGGGTGCTGCCCTGTTTAGAGCATTACTCAAGAGGCGTTTGAATAGCGGGTGCGGAGATGATTGTTCTGGCTGTGATGGGTGTCGCTCTTCAAATATGGATATATTTAATCACTTTGAGGAAATAATTTTACCGGAGCTAAACATTCTAAATGGCAAGCTTCACCCCAATACCGATGCTTCTCTGAGGCGATGGCGGGATTTAAAGGAAAACCGTGATGAATTTAAGGATTTAGATGTTCTTGAGAGCAAACAAAAATTGTTAGTGAGTGAATATAAAAGGGAGCTAAAAAAGGCTTTAGGG
>JAYEFL010000134.1:0-39112 GCA_034658635.1 Bacteroidota bacterium
CAGGGCTATGCTTGAACTAATTACCCGAATTGACAAGTTACTTCAAAACTGATTTTGATGATGAAAAAATTATTATTATTCTTCTTCTTCTTCTTCTTCTTCTTCATTCTGCTAAGTGGCATATTTTGCCTGAACGCACAAAATTTTGACAAAATCCAGATGCTGCAGGAACTAGCTGCTGAAACCCAAGGGTACTATGAGGGTTACTCAGAAAAAATCCTGCCAAATACCTTTAATTATCATAGCTTCAGACATGATATTGGTGCATCTATGATTACGAGATGCCTGGAAACTCCCAACCCAATGTCGTGGAAAACACAATCTCTGCCTGATGAAATTCTGACCGACGGAGTGGGCTTTGTTTGGATTAGCGCAATGGATCTCAATACAGGTGGAGCCCATTTTGATTTTAGTTTCAACAGCATCAAACGCTTTTCTTTTGCGGCTGCAAACAGGCAAAACTGGAGCCTGGAAAGTGAAGATGGAGGAAGACTGAGTTTTACTACAATAATGACCGACCGCCACGGTGATGCTCATGGCTATATGCAGTTATGGGCACCAAAGTCATGGATCATGCCAGGTGAAAAACAGCTGATCCACATACAGGGAGACCAATCCAATCAGAGCACATGGATTATCGTGTATGAAGCTTCAGATGCCTTAAGCTTTCTCCAGGGATCTGTGGGTTTTAATGCTTTATTCAGCCTGGATTATAAGGAGAAAGGAAAAGATGCAGTAATTCTGATTCGTTCAACAGAATCAGTAGCAGGGAAGGAGATTCGTATAGAATCAGGTCGTTTCAGCCGTACTCTGGTTCTTAATAATCAAACTGGATTCTCAGAAATCAGCTTTAATATCCCAACAAAAAGGCTCGGATCAGAAATTAAAATGTGTGATGATAAAGGGGAGCTTCTGGTGTGGGATTTAAAGAGCACCTCCCCTCAAAATTCTATCATGATGGCTCAGGGAGTACTTAAGAATCAATTAATCAGTTCTGCTCCTGGAGAATTGAATATTCTTTCGCAAAGAAATTATATGCCGGATCTTGTTGAATCAATGCTAGCTCTTTCAAATAGCTCGATGGCCTCAGGACAAATTCTATTAATGAATTCTTCTCATCAGGATATCGCCTGGATGGATTCTCCGGAAAAATGCATTGTTGAGCGCGATACAATGCTGCTTCAACCTTTATTTGATCGGGCTGCTGTTGATCCGGATTATCGTTTTGATGTTGAGGATGCCCTGATGATTAAAGAATATATCCAACGACATCCGGATAAAAAAGAATTGCTTGGCCAACTTCTGAAGGATGGTAGAATTTCCTGTGGAGCCACCTATACTCAGCCCTATGAAGAAATGTATTCTGGCGAAGCTCTTGCCCGTCAGTTTTATTTTGGAGCTAAATGGCTAATGGATGAGTTTGGCTATGTGGCTGATACATACTGGAATGTAGATGTTCCAGGCAGAACTCTGCAGATGCCACAACTTATGAAAAAGGCAGGTGTGAAAAATCTGGTGATGACCCGCCAGGAATTAGGCTTCTACAATTGGTTCAGTCCTGATGGCTCCAGTATTACAGGATTCTCAAATGGACATTATGGAGATTCCTTCGGACCATTGAATAGCGAGTATTATATTGCTTCAGATTACCTGTCAGATTATAGTTTTCTGTGGGAGTCATTTTATAAGCCCGAAACTCAAGGCAAAGTAATTCCTTTATTATCTGATTGGGATATGAGTCCGGCTAAAGACTACTCAAATTTGATCTCTTCATGGAAAGGACTGAAGGAACTGAAAAACAAAAAAGGAGAAATTGTCCCTGTATCCCTGCCTGAATTCAAAGAAGCATTAGCTCCTGAAATGTTTGAGGCTTTCAGGGCAACAGATCCTATGAT
Organism: Bacteroidota bacterium; assembly: GCA_034658635.1. Taxonomy (GTDB): domain Bacteria; phylum Bacteroidota; class Bacteroidia; order Bacteroidales; family UBA12481; genus JABHCC01. The sequence continues at coordinate 1,896 of JAYEFL010000134.1, forward strand.
TCCTTCCATTTATGGAGAACGCCCTGCGCTCTGGCTTTACATCCATGGTCCCGGGCATCAGAAGGCTCTAAAAGCTAGTCGGGAAGGGGATATTTTGTTAACACAAGTTGAAAAGATAGCAACGGTCAATGCCCTGCTTGAAGGCAGTTTTATTTCTTATCCTGAAAAAAGGTTGCAAAATGCCTGGGAGGCTAAAATATACCCGGATCATGGATGGGGAGGAAAAATGGGGTTAATAACTGATGATCTTTTCAGGAGAAAATATGAATTTGCCCGTAGTGAAGCTCGTGAAATGATGAGTCTGGAATTAGCCGAACTCGGATCACGGATCACCGTAACAGCAGACAAAGGCAGACCAATATTAGTGTTTAACAGCCTTAGCTGGATGCGTAGCAGTCCGCTTACGATGGAGCTTAGCTTTGACACCGGTATGGCCCGCGGAGTAGAATTGTATGATGCGTCAGGGAATCAGGTTCCCAGTCAGTTATCCGAAGAAATTTTGAATCAGGATGGCAGCATCCGCTCAGCTACACTTTCCTTTGTTGGAAAAGATATTCCAGCTGTAGGATATAGAGTATTTTATCTGAAATCACAAAAAGAAAGGATTCCTGTACCAATGCCCAAGCAGGGTAAACGACTTGAGAACTCTTTCTATATTATTGAATTCGGATCAGGAGGAGTAAACAGGATATTCGATAAGGAGCTGGATAAGGAAATAATAAATCCTGAAGGATTCACAGCTGGTGAGGTTTTTACACTTCGATCAATTGGAAACGGAGCCGGGGAATTCAGCCAGGTTCAGCAGCCTGATACTGTGGGATTTGATAAAACTGGTAACTATTCCACAGCCTGGAAGCTCGTTGAAGACGGCCCTGTATTTGTTGCTTATACCTATCGACAAGCAGTCAGGAATGCTGTGGTTGAACAGAAGGTAATCCTTTACAAGGAGATCAAAAAAATCGATTTTGAGATTGCTTTACTGAACTGGGAAGGAGTTCTTTATCGCGAGTATCGAATGGCTCTACCGGTAAATGCAGAAAATGGGAAAGTGGTTTATCAGGTTCCCTATGGCAAACTGGAGCTTGGAAAAGATGAAATGGATGGGATGGCAGGAGAACGCTATATCGTTCCGGCAAAAGATATTCATCCAAGGGCAATGGAGAACTGGATCAATGTGAGTTCTGATGAAATTGGCGTTACTCTCAGCTCAAGTGTGGTAGGGGTTGACTATGTTGATATCACAGGAACATCTGGCAATAGTACTCTTATCCAGCCCATCCTGCTAGCCTCCCGAAGAAGCTGCCATGGTGAAGGAAATGATTACCTACAAACCGGAGATCATTATTTCTCTTTCAGCCTTAATTCTCATCAGCCAGGCTGGGAGAAGGGATATCGATTTGGATTAGAAGCCAATGAGAAACTACAGGTAGCAATAGATTTCAAGATGTACGCTGATGCGGATTTGCCAGAAGAGAAAAGCTTTTTCAGCCTCGAAAAGGATAACATCATCATATCGGTAATTAAAAAAGCCGAAGACAACAACGATATCATAATAAGAGCCTACGAGGCAGAAGGAAAACTATCAAAAGCAAAAATCAACTCAGCCTTCCAATTTAAAGCAATAGAAAAAACAAATCTGATAGAACAGGCTCTGCCAAACAGCTCCATACTGAAAATCTCTAGCCAAATCATATTTAGTGCATTCACAATTGATACATACAGACTGGTCATGTAAGGGCACGGCCGTGTGCCCCAACGAGACCATCTGGCAATATATCTCTACTGACAACTTGTACAGACACACGGCCGTGTGTCTCTGCTGAAAACTTCTTAATAATGACAGGAAAAGAACGAATCCTAGCTGCCCTTCAAGGCAAAGAAACAGACAAAATCCCCGTAATGCTCCATAACTTCATGGTGGTAGCCAAGGAGGCCGGGTTAAGCATGGAGCAATACAGAAATGATCCGCAGGCCATTGCTTCGGCATTTATTCAGTCAATTGAGAAATATAAATACGATGGTATCCTCATCGATATTGATACTGTCACCCTGGCCGGAGCATGTGGCGTAAATGTGGATTTTCCTGTAAATGATCCGGCAAGATCACATAAAGGAAATCTGGAAAGCTATGATCAATTGGATAAGCTGGTCTATCCTGATTTGTCTTCATACAAGTACTCTGCCATTTGGCTCGAGGCCACCCGTCTATTGAAGGAGCATTTTGGAGACGAAATACTAATAAGAGGTAACTGCGATCAGGCTCCTTTTTCCCTGGCAAGCATGATCAGGGGAACTGAGAACTGGATGTTAGACTTTTATATGACAGATGAGAGTCTGATCCGTGAACTTCTGGAATATTGCACCAGGGTCAGTATTCAGTTTATTGAGCTAATGGCTCAAACCGGAGCAGATATGGTATCTAATGGTGATAGTCCGGCCGGACCCGATATGATTCCTCCTGATTTATACGAAAAATATGCTTTGCCTTATGAAAAGAGGCTTGTAGACGCTGCCCATGCTAAAGATCTTCCTTATGTTTTGCACATTTGCGGAAACACTGAACTTATTCTGCCCCTGATGATAGAATCAGGTGCTGACGGACTTGAGCTTGATTACGCTACGGATGTTCATAAGGCCTTTGAGCACATGAAGGATAAGACCAGCCTTTTCGGGAATGTGGATCCTTCAGGGATATTGGCTTTGGGTACACCTGAGCAGGTGAGATCAACTACAAAAGAGTTGCTGGATGTATTCAGTCAAACCAATCGCTTTGTTCTCAATTCAGGCTGTGCATTGCCCCCGGCTACCCCTGAAGCCAATATTCGGGCTTTCATCCAAACCGCCCGTGACTACAGGTAATTTTGTATCTTCACAGCATCTTATAACTAAAGCTTATGAATGCTGCTCGTATTACATTTGTATTTATTATTGTTGCCATTTTATCTTCTGCATGTAATAAATCTGAAAAGGAAATTCAGCCGAATATTGTTTTTATAATGTCTGATGATCATGCCTGGCAGGCAATCAGCGCTTATAATCACCCAATTGGTGAGTTAGCCCCGACTCCTGAGATTGACAGAATCGCCGAAGAGGGTATGATTTTTCACAATATGTATGTGGCTAACTCAATTTGTGGTCCCAGCAGAGCCTGTATTATTACCGGAAAGTTTAGTCATATCAATGGCTTCAAAAATAATGGAAATAGATTCGATGCTGATCAGTGGACTTTTCCCAAGGTTTTGCATGATTATGGATATCAGACTGCTGTGGTAGGGAAGTGGCACCTGAAGTCTTTGCCTCAAGGATTTGATTTCTGGCAGGTTTTACCTGGACAGGGGCATTATTATAATCCCGATTTTTATACTGCAACTGATACTCTGCGTGTGGAAGGATATGTTACTGACATCATTACCGATCTGGCTTTAGATTGGTTGGATACAATAGATCGCAGTAAGCCTTTTTTACTGATGTATCAACACAAGGCCCCGCACCGTGAATGGCTGCCGGCAGAGGAATTCCTGGATATCTATCATCACATCGCCTTTCCTGAACCAGCCAATTTCTTCGATAACTATGAGGATATGGGTGCTGCAGCAAGAGATGCCGAAATGCTGATCAGTGAGCACATGGCAGTAACAAGTGATAATAAGATTCATCCTGATATCGCAGCCGAAAAAGGAATCAAACCTTTTCTTAAATGGTATAATAATGCCTATCATAATAATCTTGACCGTATGAATCCTGAGCAGCGAGCAAATTGGGAAGATGTTTACGGATCTATCAATGAGGAGTTTAAGAATAGTGATCTGACTGGAGATAATCTCACCTCTTGGAAATTTCAAAGATATATGCAGGATTACCTGGCATGCATAAAGTCTGTAGATGTTAATGTGGGCAAAGTTCTTGATTACCTTAAGGATAACGACCTGGAGGAGAATACGATTATTGTTTATACCTCAGATCAGGGTTTCTACCTGGGGGAGCATGGCTGGTTTGATAAGCGGTTTATGTATGAAGAATCATTCAGGACTCCAATGTTAATTAAGTATCCTAAAATGATACAACCCGGGTCAGTCAGCTCTCTCTTGACACAGAATATTGATTTTGCAGCCACCTTCCTGGAGTTAGCAGGTATTTCAGTTCCTATTGAGGTGCAGGGTGTTTCATTACTGCCACTGTTTGAAGGTAATGGAAAGGCTGAGGACTGGAGATCATCATTATACTACCACTATTATGAATTTCCAAGTATCCACATGGCCAAGCGTCATAATGGTATCAGAACAGAACGGTATAAGCTAATCCATTTTTACAACGATATTGATGAATGGGAGTTGTATGATCTTCAGAATGATCCATATGAAATGAATAACCTGATTAAACACCCGGATTATCAACAGACACGCTTAGCCCTTGAAAAGGAACTTGACAGTCTGATGATTATGTACAGGGAAGACCCCTCTGATAAGTGGTAATATGATCCACTAGTTTCCTGAAAATCATTTAGCTTTCCATAATTTGGAAGTATTCGTATTGTGCCGATTGTGCTAATCTTCATGTAATCAGCATTTTACGTTTATAGGAATAGGCTTTGTTTGCTTTTTGTGATATGAGAAGCAGACAATACATACAGGTAATCATTATGGGACTATTATTATTTGTCCTGTCAAACTGCGTTAAGGATGACCTTTTCAAGTTTGACGATTCCATTTATGTGATGCTTGATAAGCCTGATAGACCCACAGACAGACTTGATTTTATTAATGATCCTATTCCCTTTAAGAAATTTAAAGGCTCTCAGGCAACATCTGGAGATGAGTTGACTTTTACTCTTGAATACCTGTTAAATAGTCCTGTTGTTGATGGAGCAAGTGTTCAGGCTACTCACATCGTTTACAAATCTGAAAAACTGTATCTTTCTTATAACAGCTATGGGGATCTGATTCGGGGAGGAATGGAGGTGGTTGATTTTGCTAATCCGGGAGATCCAAAGGTTATGGCGGTAGGTATCAGGGATGCTGAATTCAGTTCGCTGGATATTCATACGAATTCCACAACGGGAAAATCTCATCTCATTATGGCTGGAGCAGGTTTTAACGCTCAGGGTGCAGTAGGCTCACAGATAAGAATATTTGATCTTGATCCTTCAGGATATCCACTGATGAATCCGGAAATAATTGATTTAGGTGGATTTACTGCCACAGACATAAATGCTCTGGGAGTTGTTACAGGAACTCAGGGAGGCTTTTATGAAATTGATGAGCAAGGCCTCAATTCTGCATATTATATTACCGATCTGGAAGATGCCAGATCTGTTGCATACAACCCTGATAATGGAGAATATGTTGCTTTGTTGGGCAATCCCGGGAGATTGGTGACTGGCTTGCCTGCAAATCAAAATACTTCTCAGTTGGATGGAATATCTTTTGAAGGGACAAAAGCCATTGTGAGAATTAGGGATGGACTTGCATATGCGGCATTGGGTGATGGAGGTCTTAGGGTAATAGATTTGTCATCCGGACTAATAACAGCAAGTATTAATCGTCCTGAAATCCCCTCAGGACAAAATGAGCGAAATTATGTGACCAATGGTGTCTCTGTGAATGAAAGCGGACATGTTTTTATTGCCAATGGAGCAGCCGGAGTATATGTGGCAAAAATTACTGACCTGGGTCATATTGAGATATTGGGTTATCTTGATCTGGATGCCAGCGTGAATTATGTGGAATCTTATGGTAATTATCTCTTTGTCGCAGCTGGAGAAAAGGGTGTAGCTATAATTAGGATGGAAGGACTGAACGGTCCTCTGCCTGTTGTGGACACACGGGCTCCGGATAAGGATGGTATTACAGATAATTCTGCCGTTGGAGGTGGTAGTGTCGACCAAAATGGCGGCGAGGAAGTTCTAAATAAAGGAATTTGCTGGAGTACCGATTCACAACCGACAATTTTTGATTTTCGTACTAGTCACGGTCCGGGTGAAGGAAGCTTTGTTTCTAACCTGACAGGATTGATGCCAGGCACCAGATATTATTTAAGAGCCTACGCCACAACATCAATAGCTACCTATTATGGAGAGGAAAATTCATTTTCCACTCTTGGGTCAGGGCAGGAATTTAGTGTTTTTACTGATCAGCGTGATGGTCAGGTTTATCGCTATACAGAGATCGGTCAACAGATATGGATGACAGAAAACCTGGCCTACCTGACGGATGTTAGTCCGGTTGCATCAGGTTCCCTGATCGCACCCTTCTATTACGTGTATAACTATAATGGATTCAATGTAGAGCAAGCCAAAGCAAGCTCAAGCTATCAAAATTATGGAGTTTTGTATAACTGGAATGCAGCGAAAGTGTCATGCCCGGATGGCTGGCATCTGCCAAGTGATCAGGAATGGATAGAAATGGAGCGATTTCTTGGAATGGATGGAAATGAAGCACTGGCCAACCGATTTAGAAATACAGGTATGGTTGGTGATCAATTGAAAACTACATCTGGTTGGTTTAATGAAGAAAATGGCAGCAATAGTTCAGGTTTTAGTGCCTTGCCGGCCGGTTACCGGGTAAGAGGTGGTGAATATAAAAGCCAGGGAAGTTATGCTTCTTATTGGACAGCTGATGAAGATGGATTTATGGCAATCAGCAGAGGACTATACTATTTTAATGATGGCGTTTACCGGGCAAACTGGTACAAGTCTGCAGGTTTTTCAGTGAGATGTATTAAAGACTGAAAATGCTATCCATAATTATGGTCTGAATTCCATAAATCAAACATGAATTGATTGCTTATGAATTGTAATATGCAGAGAAATAGAGTGTTGGAGTAGTTGGCATATTAGTTGCTATATACTATTGGTGAAGAGAATAATAATTAACAAAACGGAACAAAAAATTATTGATATGAAAAATCTAGTTTATCTCGCAGGCCTTGTAGCTCTGATATTCAGTAGCTGCACACAAGAACTTCCTGGCCCGGATCCGAATGCTCTGCAAGAAGTAATTTTCACTACTTCTGTTGAGAACGGTGGATTTAAGTCAGATCCCTATAATTGTGATAATCCGGAGGCTGACTATGCCTTAATAACTATGCAGGCAGGAACTCCCAGTAACCCGGTTGGTGATCCTTTTATTAGACAGGTTCCTACATTCTATGTGGATGGCGTTCTGTACACTCAGGCTATTAAATTGAGTCCTGGTGAATATACTGTCTTGAATTTTCTTCTGTATGCTGAAGGTGCAGGAGACGGTGGAGAAGATTTGCTTGTAAATGCTGTTCCAGAATATGATAGCGAGTTTGGCGCACTGGTTGCTAATCCACTTCCGCAGCCATTTCTTGTTTCTTCTTTTAGTAAGATTGAAGTGCCTCTTGGAATTCTTTGTTTTGAGCCCAGCACATACAAGGAATTTGGTTTTGCATGGTTCAGAGTCGATGAAACTGTAGCTCGTCAAAAATGGTTCTTTGGTGATTTCTGTACTAAATTCTTTAAAGAATATGAAGGTAGTTTGTATGGAGATGATCCAAAAGTTGATATGCCAGCCATTTATAGTATTGGTTTGTATTATGACGACAACAAGAATGGTAGTTTCGAAGAAGATGAGTTGATCGGAAATTACAATAATGAAGCTGACTATATGACCAGTGGTGCACCAATGTCATTAAACTATCTTGATCCGGCAGGTGATGGTGATCTATATGAGTTGAGAATCTCTATTTATGTAAAGACAGGAAATGATGACGGTGGAGCAAAACAGTTTGAATACAAGACTTTTGGTAGCTGGTTCTTTTTGGATGAATCAAATGATTTATACACTAATGCAGAGTTGACAGAAGGTTTCTTCAATGCAGGTGATGACGGAGTGTATGACTTTGTAATGGGAAATTGTAATGCTGAAGCTGCTGATTTTGCTTTTGCTCCTTATATGAATCTTCCTGAAAATGCCAGCCTTGAGGTGAGCAGTGAATTTGCCCCTGGTTTGGTTGGTGGTGCTTATCTGGATATCAGGCTTACAGGATTCAATAGTGGATTTGATATCGAAGAGAATCTATGGTATGGTAGCTATTGCTTTGATCAAAGTGTTGAGATTGGCACAGAACAAACATATGAGGTGACAATCTTTAGTTCATTGAATAAGCAGATACTTCCAGCTTCTATTCAGGAGAAAAAATGGGAAGAAGTGAACTGGCTGGCAAATCATTTTGAGGATTTCCCTGGATATACATGGGGAGATGTACAGCAGGCAATGTGGGAACTTGACGACGATAATTATCAGTATAGCGACAATAACGGTACAGGCGTACCAGCAGATGAAGAGATGGTTAATGCCATGGTTGCTGCAGCTATTGCCAATGGTCCTGGATATGTTCCGATGCCTGGTGGATGGGCAGCCGTAACCTTCATTAAAACAGATGATCTGGAAAACAATGTCGCAGTTCCAAGTATACAAACAGTGTTTATAATAGTAGACCCCTGATAAAATCAGGATTTGATTAACTAAGAGAGGCTCCTGTTCAGGGGCCTTTTTTAGTTAATGCCTCCAGTAATAAGATCAATATTCCATAAATAGATCAGGCATTAGTGTCGTGGGTAGCTGAAACAGGCAGGAAATGAGGTAGTTGGGCTTTTTGGCATGGCGCTTGGTATAAGGATGGAAAGAAATGTCATGAAAACAATATTAAAAAATAACAAACCTTTAATCTTTACGCAGATGAAAAATTTATTATTACTCGCAGGTGTCGTTGCTATGATATTTAGCAGCTGTACAAAAGAACTTCCCGGTCCTGACCCTGACGCTGTTCAGGAAGTAACTTTTACTACTTCAGTTGATAACGGAGGTTTTAAGTCTGATCCATTTAATTGCTCAAATCCCGATGCGGATTATGCAATGGTAACTTTACAAGAAGGAACCCCAAGCCAGCCAGGTGATATTCTGGACGCAATCAGAGTTCCTACCTTTTATGTTGATGGTATTTTATACACCCAGGCTATTAAACTGACTCCTGGTGATTACACTGTTATCAATTTTCTTCTTTATTCCGAAATAGAAGAAGAAGATGATCTTTTAGTTAATGCTGTTCCAATGGTTGGCAGTGAGTATGGTGAAATGGTAGCTAATCCGCTTCCTCAGCCATTTATGGTGTCTCCATTCTCGAAAATTGAAGTACCATTAGGAATCCTTTGCTTTGAGCCAACAACCTACACAGAATTTGGTTTTACATGGTTCGTTGTAAATGAGACTATCTCAAGACAAAAATGGTTCTTTGGTGACTTCTGTACCAAGTTTTTCAACGACTATAACGGAAGTTTGTATGGCAATGATACAAAGGTAGATATGCCTGCTATTTATACTCTTGATCTTTATTATGATGCCGATGATAATGGTATTTTCGAAGATGAAGAATTTGTTAAGACTATCAATAACGAAACTGGTTATAACACTACCGGCATGCCTTTAGAGCTGAGTTATCTTGATCCTTCTGGTGATGGTGATAACTATGAGTTACGTATTAGTATCTATGTTAAAACCGGTGCAACATTTGCCTACCTTCCTTTTGGTAGCTGGTATTATGCAGATGGTTCAAATGAAATGTATACTGATATTGCAATGACTGAGAATGTATTTGATGCAGGTGACGACGGAGTATATGACTTCATCCTGGGTAATTGTAATGCGAGTGGTGCAGACTTTGTTTTCGCTCCTTATATGAACCTTCCAGGTTTAGATGTTGATGGAATTGATCTTACTGTAACTATTGCACCTGATGAGACAAGAACATCATATTTGATGGCTAATCTTACAGGTGTTGGAGCCGGATTTGACCTTGGAAATGGTGACTTTGAAGCATATTGCTTTGATCTTGAGCATACAATTCACCTGACAACAACCTACGAAGATATCAGAATATACAGCTCACTTTACCCACAAAACTTGCCATCTTATATGAGCGACAAGAACTGGGGAGCTGTAAACTGGTTAGTGAACAACCTGGATGATTTTGACGGATACACATGGAAAGAATTACAGCAGGCAATGTGGGTGATCGAAGGCTTTGAAAGCTATGCTGTTAACGAACATGCACCAATTGCAGTTGTAAGCATTGTTGACGATATGGTAGCTCAAGCTTTAGCTAACGGAAACGGATATCAGCCAATGCCAGGCGGTTGGGCTGCAGTAGTACTGGAAGCAGGCGAAACTATTCAAACAATATTTACTATCGTTGATCCTTGATCCTGAATAATATAATCTGATATAATAAAAGAGGCTCCGTTTTGGGGCCTCTTTTATATTTGACAGAACTTATCGAGATGGCTGGAAATAACACCAAAAGCATGAAAAAGCATTGTCATCCTGAACTCGATTCAGGATCTCATTGGGCTATGTCGCTGTCAGGAAGAACACCTGTTTGAACACCACTGCAACTTCGTAAAGGCACTCTTCATAAGCATCGCAGCAACCTCTACCAGATCCCGAATCAAGTTCGGGATGACAGCTTGTTTTTAGAGTTAAGTATTAATTTCTATTTCCTATTTCCTCTCTCTCTTCGTAATAATCCGGAATTAAGTTCTCAAAAACCTGCTTTAATCCATCAGGCTTAAACGGTTTAGCCAGATGTTCATCCATTCCGGCTTCCAGAAACCTTTCTTTGTCTCCGGTTAAGGCATTTGCAGTTAAGGCTACAATAGGTGTTCTGGAAAGATTTTCTCCTGATTGTTCAAATTCCCTGATAATCTTTGTGGCTTCAATTCCATCCATCTCAGGCATTTGGATGTCCATTAGAATAATATCAAATCTTTCTGATTTATATGCCTCAACGCATTCAAGTCCATTTTTCGCAATCACTATCTCATGTCCGAGATTATTCAGATTAATTTGTGCAACACGTTGGTTTATAGGATTGTCTTCAGCCAGCAGGATGTGCAGCTTTCTGGCTTGCCTTCCGGCTTTCTTAATATCCTCGCTTTTTCTGTCAGCATCTTCAATATCTTTCTGACTTTGTTTCTTTATGCTGGCAGTAAACCAAAAACAAGATCCTTGACCAAGGGTACTTCTGACACCGATTTCCCCGTTCATCAGTCTTGATAATTCTTTGGAAATGGCAAGTCCAAGCCCTGTTCCTCCGAACTTGCGACTGGTGGCCAGGTTTGCCTGAGAGAACGACTGAAATAGTTTTGGTATTGCTTCTTCAGCGATTCCAATTCCCGTATCCTCAATCTCAAACAGAAGGAGTACTGCATCGGTATCTTCATCCTTTACCTGAACATTTATTGTAACATGACCTTTTTTGGTGAATTTTATTGCGTTATTAACCAGGTTAATAATGATTTGTTTAAGTCTTACCGGGTCACCGCTGAGCCTGATTGGCACCTCGTTAATGAAATTATATTTGAGATCAAGTTTCTTGCTTTCAGCTTTAAATGACAGTAGTCTGACAACTGTGCGCAGGATAGTTTCAAGTGAGAAGGGAATATTTTCAAATTCAAGTTGCCCTGATTCGATTTTTGAGAAATCAAGTATATCGTTTATTAAGGTTAGCAGACTTTCTCCTGAAGTTTCTATAATATTAACAAACTCCTCCTGGTCAGAACTCAAATTGGTTTGCTTAAGAATATCAACCATGCCAATAATGCCATTCATGGGAGTTCTTATCTCATGTGACATGTTGGCAAGGAACATTGATTTCGCCTGAGTTGCTGACTCTGCTATTTCTTTAGCATCTTTCAGGCTTTCGCTGGTCCTTTTCAGATTTAGATGGACTGAAACTCTGGCAAGAAGTTCTTCAGGACTAAAGGGTTTAGAGATATAATCAACAGCCCCAACATTGAATCCTTTAACAATACTGGCTGGGTTTGTTTCAGAGGTTAAAAAAATTACCGGTATGGATTTAGTCTTTTGATGGGATTTCAGCTTGGTGCAGACCTCAAAACCATCCATCCCCGGCATAATTATATCCAGTAAGATAAGGTCAAATTTTTGAGCCATTGCCTTACTGATGGCTGCACGGCCACTTGTTGTACTAACTGTGATGTAATTAGAGCTTTTGGCTAAGATATCTGCCATGAAATCCAGATTTGACTGGATGTCATCGACCATCATTATTCTGAAAGGATTGTTTTTAACCATGCTTTTCAGTTATCTAAGTTAGCAAAACTTGTAATAAGTGGACCAATATGATCCAGTGGGATATCGCTACATGCAGCTCCTAAGCGCATAGCTTCACCTGGCATGCCATATACCAGCGAACTGTTTTTATCTTGTGCGAAGGTAATTCCTCCATTGTTTTTGATTTTAAGTAGTCCATGAGCCCCATCTCTGCCCATGCCTGTAAGTAAGAAGGCAACTGCTCGGTGACTACAACATTGATTGACAGAATTGAATAGGATTTCTACAGCAGGACGATGATGATTCACCAGAGATCCTTCATATACCATAGTTTTAAGCCTTTGATGTGAGTTCTGGATTGTCATATGCTTGTCTCCGGGTGCAACATATACTCCTCCAGGCACAAGAAACTCTCCTCCCTGAGATTCGATAACGTTAAGATTGGATAGTTGATTAAGTCTTTTGGCGAACTCTTTTGTAAAGCCTGCTGGCATATGTTGAGTGATTACAATAGGGGGAGGAGTGCCTTTTATGCTGGTCAGGATGGTTTGGATTGCTATCGTTCCTCCTGCAGACGCTCCTATGGCGATTACTGAAGGAGCTTGCTTAAATAAGCTTAAAAATCGTTTGAGATTTCTGCTAATTTCTTCATCAGAGTGAAACTGCATGATTTTCAAATTCTTTTTTTGAAGACTTGAATGTTTTGCAGCCATTTTTACCACTTCACGGAATCTTGAAGTATACTCTTCAAAGCTTTTCCGATCCTCTGTTTTTGGTTTGTTTAATACATAAAGGGCCCCGTTTTCATAGGCTTGGAGAGCCAGTTGTTGATTCCCGGATGTGTGTGAAGATATAACTATAACCGGTATTGGGTGTTGCCTCATTATCTTTCTCAGAAAGGTAATTCCATCCATTCTTGGCATTTCTATATCAAGTGTAATCACATCAGGGATACAATTCTGGATGAGTTTTACCGCATCATAAGGATCAGCTGCGGATCCAACAACTTCTATCCCGGTATCGCCGGATAAAATGTCAGATAAAACATCCCTAACCAGAGGAGAATCATCAACAATTAATGCTTTTATTCGATTACTGCTTTCCATTTTCTTGATTTGTATCCAAATAATTGACTAAAACTTCACCAGTGTAGGTGTTAAATTGAATTTTTCTTCCCAGAATACCGCCAAGATCAGCAGAAATTATGGGGATTCTGAATTCTTCAACTAACATTCTTGCCAGCGAACAGTTCTTAGTACCAGCGTTAAATATCTCAGACGATGTTTCATGAAGCTTTGCTCCACCAAATAGTTTTGCTTCCAGATTATTATTAATGGAACCTGAATTATGTATTTGTCTGATTAATTCAGAAACGGCATATTCTCCATTGTTTCCTGACTTTGTGCTGCCTCCATCTATGAGCGGAAACATAAAATGATTCATTCCTCCAGTTTTTCTTTCATGGTCATAAATACATACGGCAACACATGAGCCCAGAATAGTTGTCAGAACTGTTTCTGCCTGACAGATCAGAATTTCACCGGGTTGCAGATATACAGATTTGGTTGTCATTTTATCACCCTTTTTTCTGATAAACGGATGGATAAATCAATTTGAGTTCCATATTCATATTTATCAGAGATTCAGTATGACTAATAAACAAGTATCCACCAGGCTTTAGCCTGGTCATGAGTTTCCTGACTATTTCGGATTTAGTATTATTTTCAAAATAGAATAAGGTATTTCTGCAAAAAATGACTGGATAAATATCTGGAGTTTTGTATTCATTTTCCATCAGGTTCAGATATTCAAAATCTACCTTGTCACGAAGTTCCTTAACTACTCTTATTTTGGAAGAAACATTGTCTCTGCTTCGCAAAAAGAATCTTTTCAGGTCATTTTGATTAATAGGCAAAGAATTACTCATCGGGTAAATTGCCCTGACTGCCCTGCTTAATACTGTTTGAGAAATGTCTGAACCAAAGATGTGATAGTCAGGCCCTCCATGCGCAGATCTGTAATTCTGAAGACAAATGGCTAAAGTATAAGCTTCTTCACCACTTGAGCATCCTGCACTCCATATGGGTAGGATTCCTGATTTATAGATTCCTGAAATTTCAGGCAAAATTTTGTTAATGAGTACTTTAAAGTGCTTGGGTTCTCTAAAGAAGTCTGTTTTGTTTGTTGATACTTCATTAATCAGAAAACCAGGTTCTTGCAGTATGCCCTTTTCACTGAAGAGGTAATCCACATACTGATCAAAAGAGCTGAAGTTTAGCGCTGTTAATCTTTTGCTGAGGCGATATTCGAGAAGTTCTTTTTTGTTATCAGATATATTTATTCCAAAATTACTAATGATAAACTCACTAATCTTTCTGAACGTATTTTCGTTCAGTGAGGGTTTATGATAATTTATCTTTGTCATCATTTTCGCCTGAGCATTAGAATTTTACAAAATCCTGATCTAAAGCATCGTTATCTTCTAAATCGATATTTACTCCCCCTTGCTTGACATCCATCTTATTATTAATCTTCGTGAAGGCCAATGGAATCGGTTGTTTTCTATCTTCTTCGTCTGTGTCATCTTCAATTGAGAAGAAAGACATGGTTTGTGTTAATTGCTTGGCCTGGGCTGTCATTTCAGCTGCACTTGTTGCCATTTCTTCTGATGATGCAGCATTTTGTTGTGTAACCATGCTAAGTTGTTGTATGGCAATGTTAACCTGATTTGCTCCCTGGCTTTGCTCAAAACTGCCAACACTAATCTGACCAACTAATTTTGAAGTTTTCTGTATATCCGGCATCAGTTGCTCAAGAAGCTTTTTTGATTGTTCTGTTACTTCAACAGTTCGTTTTGATAATTCATTAATCTCATTGGCTGCATTCTTACTTCTTTCTGCCAGCTTTCCAACTTCAGTAGCCACTACTCCAAATCCTCGTCCGTGTTCACCTGCCCTGGCTGCTTCAACTGCAGCGTTGAGAGATAATATGTTAGTCTGGAATGCAATGTCTCCAATAATAGAAACCTTTTCGGCAATTTCTATAATTCTTTCCAGACTGGATTTTGAAGATTCAAAAACAGTTTGCACTTTGATAGCTGATTCGCTGGAAATCGTATTTGTTGCTTCTGCATTTTCAGTATTCTGTTGAATATTTCCTGCCATTTGTTCAACTGAGGAAGCAATTTCTTCTGAAGTGGATGCTTGCTCTGATGCACCCTGGGCTACATTCTGAGATACTGAACTAAGCTCATTGCTGGCATGGCTCATATTGATGGCAGCGATTCTGACTGAAGCAATTACCTCCTGTAGTTGAGCAGCAGTCTTTTCTAATTTCATCATAAGGATACCAAGCTCGTCTTTGCCAAAAGAATCAAACTTGATTTTCAAATCTCCGTTTGCCATCTTATTCAATGCATTTGAAAGCATCCTAATTGATTTTCCAATTCCAATAATCATAACTATTGCCATTGCTCCAGGACCAATCAGCATGATAAGAACAATAATCAGGACTTTAAGACGGGTATCCTGCAACTTCTTCTGTTCCTGGGCTTGGAAAGTGTAGGCATCTTCTACCTGATTCTGAAATAAATGATCCAAATTAGTTTGCATAGATTGATTCAAGGGTAATAGAACTCTTGTATATCGCTCATTCATCATTGTTTGTGCCAGGCTGTCTGGAATGCTCAACATGGTTCTGGCTAAATTTCTCACTTCCTGAATACTTCTGGTGATTTCTTCATTCAGAGCGTTTTGTTGATTTTCGGTTTCAGGAAACATGCTTATGTATTCATTCCATTGTCCTTCAATGTTATCAGCAGAACTAACCATAATATCTAATGCATCTTGCAATGTGAGCGTGGAATCGCCAAAAGCCTGTAGAGTTTGTATTCTACCCTGATTTACAGCATCATTAGTAGCTTTGAGTTGTGCCATCGGCTGAATCTGATCATTAATCAGCCTTTCGACCCCGGTGTTAAGCTTATGTAAATCACTAAGCCACATAAGTCCAACTGCAATAAATACAGATGAATACAGAATCAGGGTAAGGTAAAGTTTGGTTGATATTTTAAGGTTCTTCATGGTATTATGATGCTTAAGTTGTTGTTAATTGATCAGGCTCATTAAAAGTACTGCTGGATATCAGAACAGATTCGTCAGTTTCAAAAATAGCTGTGAAATCAAGCAGAACAATAAATTGATTGTCAAGAGGGTACATTCCCAGGATCAAATCAGAACTGTATTTTTCGCCAATACTCGGGGATGATACAATTTGATCAGCTTCAATTAGGATTACTGATTTTACTTCATCAACAATACACCCAATATTGGTCTTTTCAGAACCGATTTTTATTTCTAATACCAGAATACAGGATTCTTTTTTTATCTCAGTTTCCTTGAAGTCCAGTTTCAAATTTAAGTCAATCACAGGAAGCAGACTGCCTTGCCAATTCAGTACCCCTTTGAAAAACGGAGGGGCTTTTGGGACAGTAGTAATAGATCCAAACTCCAGAATTTTTAGCACCTGGCTGACCGGCACAGCAAAACACTCGTTCTTTAAGCGAAATCTAAGATGTGAGTTACTCATTTGAAGTGAATTTTGTTATCAATTTGTTGGTGTCGAGAACAAGAGCGATCTCTCCATCACCCATAATACTTCCACCAGAGAATATCCTGTTCTTTCTCAGGCTGGGTCCCAGAGGTTTCAAGACCACCTGCCGCTCGCCAAGGATATGGTCTACAACCAGTCCCATTTGTTTGCCCTCATATTCTACCAAAATTAGTTGTTGCTTTTGTTGCATGGGCATGCTATCGTTAAACTCATTACTAAGCACTAAAAATGGATATTGTATTCCCTCAAGGCTAATGAGATTATTGAAGGAGGTTTCCAGATCTTTTAGTTTCAGCTCATAAACCTTTCTGACAGATGATATGGGAATAATATATTTGGTTTTCCCAACATGGATTAAGAGGCCATCAAGTATTGTGAGAGTAAGTGGAAGCTTTATCAATACCTTGGTTCCTATGCCCTTTTGTGAGGATAGAACAACATCTCCTCTCAATTCAGAGATCTTTCTTGCCACAACATCCATTCCAACCCCCCTTCCTGAGTATTCTGAAACGGACTCAAGAGTACTGAATCCGGGTTTGAATAGTAATTGAAAGATTTCTTTTTCAGTTAGCTGTGCCAGGGGCTCAATCAACATGCGTTCAAGTGCTTTGGCATGTACCAGGCTTTTGTCAATTCCTTTTCCGTTATCGCTAATTTCAATATGAACTTCTGCTCCGGAGTAAAAGGCTTTCAGAATAATCTCACCGGTTTCCGGTTTTCCCAGTTTTTTTCTCTCCTCAGGTGATTCAATACCATGATCTATTGCATTTCGAATTATGTGCAAAAGAGGATCAGATAAATGTTCTATAATGGTTTTATCAAGTTCAGTTTCACCACCTTCTATGATCAGATTGACCTGTTTGTTGAGTTGTGAAGACAAATCTCTGACCATGCGCTTGAATCTTACGGTCAGTGTATTAATTGAAATCAGGCTCATTTCCATGGTCTGCTCCCTCAATTGCCGTATGAGGCTCTCAAATTTCTCACTCAGGTGATGTAAGGGAGAATTCTTGTCATTCTCAGTAAGTGTCATGAGTTGGCCCTGACTAGTAATAAGCTCACTGACCAGGTTCATTAGTTCGTCAATTTTTTTTGATGAAACCCGGATGCTGATTTCTTCAGATTGTAATTCTTCAACATCAGGTGATCCTGCATCCATCATTATTTGAGTTTCCTCTCTGGCAGGGACTGATAGAGTGTCAGATGTAGGCTTTATTTGTTCAGAGTCTTCTTCTATGTTTGCTTGCAATACCTCTTCAATTCCTTCAGAATTAATTTCCTTTCTGGATAATAAGGTTGAAAGTTGCTCTCTGATATCATTATTTCCAGGAGGATAACAGGCTTTCAGGGATGTGATTTCCAGACCTGAAAGATCCTTTACGAATAGAAAGACACTTTCAATGACATCTTTCTCTACATCTGCCCACAAAAGCATATTCCATTCAAGAAATAGTTTGGCCGGATTTATTAAACTCAACTCAGGAAGCTTATAATATGTTGGAATAATTAATAACTCTCCGTGGGTATTCAGCTCCTCAAACATATATAAAGGGTCATTCCCTTCTGTAAGAATATCTTCATGAGGAACAAAACGAATCAACCATAATGGAAGTTCATGATGATCGCTAATTGGATTATCTGCCTGTTGAGCAAAGGATAGAGGAGCTGGTGCACTTTTTTCATCCTTCTTATGACTAAGTATCAGTTGTAATTGTTTGGTGAGTTCATTTAGCTGACTTAACTGAGTTGAAGTCTCGCTACCCTTGAGGAGTTCCTTGATCAGGTCAAGGGATTGAAAGCTAACATCGATCAGATGTTTGGAAACCATCAGACTGCCTGACCGTATTGCTGAATAAATGTTTTCCAGATCATGAGTAAAAGCGCTTATTCTGGTGAACCCAAACATTGCTCCGCTGCCTTTCAGCGAATGCATAACACGAAAGATTTCATTGATAAGAGACATTTTGCCTGGATCTTGCTCCAACTCCAGTAAAGATGATTCAAGGCTGCTTAATAATTCCCTGGCTTCTTCTATGAATTTTATCTGATAGCGCTCCATTCTGTTATCATTCGTTATTTGTTATTCTTTTTTTGTGTAATTTTATTTAGGAAGTTTTCCGTTATGCCTGAAGTTTCAATTAGTTGAGTCATATCCTGATCTATGTTGAAATTTACTTTGAAATATCTGTCGTTATTTTTTGCGTATATGGCAGCAGCCAGAAATATTTGCTGAGTTGACAGATCAATGCTCTCAATATCCTTGAGCTCAATGCTTATTCTATTCATATTGGGTAATTTTAACTCCAATACCCGCTTTAGCTCATCGACATGTTCAAGGCCAAGATCTCCTGACAATACAATAGTCAGCTCGTCTGCTGTCTGCTTCTCAAAAGATACTTTCATTTTACCTGCTTTTTAGATTAATAATAGATAACCTAATTTTAAAAGTAAGCGTTTTTGCCAACTATTTGACGAAATGCCAGCACCTGCTTACGGAAAAATGCTTGCTTTGTAAAAAGGGAAGTCAGTTCCAATCCCTGTTTTGATGTTAAACCAGGCTTGCTTGGATCTTCCTTTTGCTTTGGCAACGAATCTGGTTCTGCTTACAAGAATGACTGTACATGCAGTGCCATTTACGTAAATCCTGTCTCCAACACTAAGCTTTTCAAATCCGCTGTCATGCTTTTCAAGAAGTGATTTACGCTGTTGATATTCTGAATTTAATTGTTGCATTAACTGAGTATTTCCCCCACTATCCGGGTGATATACACGGGCGAGTTGACGATATTTTGATTTTAACTCCTGAATAGATTGAATGTGATTTAGACTTGTCATGCGGTTTTGCTTAGTGTGTTAAAAAAAAGACTTCGTCTACCGGTTTTCCGAAAAAACGGGCTATCCTGAATGCTAACAAGACAGAAGGCATAACTTTCCCCTTTTCAATGAAATATATGGTTTGTCTGGATACCCCAACTGCCCTGCTCAGCATTTCCTGCGAGGTTTCATCCTTCTCAAACCTGAGCCTGCGAATAGAGTTTTTTAGCAGCAAGATATTTATCGATTTTCGATAAAGTTAAATATATTTTACATAATGTACAAAATAGTTTACAAATAATGTCAAGATTATCATATGTTTAGAAGTTTAATACATTGAATATTAGTTGGCTACAGGAAATATTGCGCCAGACTCTTTTTGCCAGAAGTGCAACTGTTTTAGTAGATCCCGGGTTATTTCAGGCAAGGAACCTTCTTCACCCAAATGCCATTTACCTACATGGCAAGTGGAATTTCCTCAAAGGGCAAAGCATGAAGGTCCCGAGTCCCGAGCCCCTACCTCTCCATCCTTATCCGAACTCTCTCGAAAGGAACCGGATAGGCATGAATCCAAACCTCCGGGTTGAAATCCTCAAATTCTTTTTCAAATCCGATAATAAACACTTCAATTTCTTTTCCAGTCTCAGAACCATCCAGTGGGATATAATAAGTGTAGTTTCTGTTGGTACGACTATTAATATATTCCCAGGTATTGGAAGGGTAGGACTGAGCCCTATCAGGTGCTCCCACCAGCTTGCCGTTAATTTTTGCAGCCACGTAAGCTCCTTCTGTACCATGCACGCCATTAAGAGCAACGCAGAGGTAGGAGTTGGGTGCTATCTCATCAAGCTTGAATTCAGATTTCCAGATTTGTTCACATTTTAATCTTCTATCGTCAGGATAAGCAAAGAGGTTGGACGCTCTCCATTCTGAGTTGTTAACAAATTGTCCGTTCTTATATCCTTCGATTTCAACTATCCTGGAAGGGAATGTTTTAAACCTTAAGTATCTGGTGGGTTTCGGTAGATTGATTGTCATCTCTGTTGCTGCCATGTAAGTGAGTTGTGTCCAGTGGATCAGGTCATCAGAGCTCTCCACATAATTACCTTCTCCCTCAAGCAAAGGCTGGAGTGAGAAAATATCCCCGGTTTTCAGGATTATTTGATCCAGGTCAGTTACGGATCCAAGATCAAGACGAAAACAGCCACCGAGAATGGATTGATCTCTATTGTATTTTTTAGATTGCCAGAAAGCTGTTTCCATATTGCCATCAAAGAGATTCTTATCCCATATTCCACGGTCGATAAAGGTTTTTTGATTGAAAAAGGCTTTCTGAGCGGCTAAAACTTCAGGTATCTCACTCCATCCGGATCTTTGAATAGACCTTACTTCGAGAGCATTATTGTCGGCAGCGAAAATAGTAGCTTCGTAAAGAGCTTTCCAATCAACTGCATCAATATTCTCCAATCTTGTGAAATTGCCAAGCTCTCTTGTTAACTCCTTTGTGAGTTCAGATCCTGGAAAATCAATACTGAAATTTTTCTCTTTCAATAATTCAGGAAGCGGGTGCCCATGTATACTTGCACTTTTGAATCCATTGATCCCTGTTAATTTCACCTGACTGGATGTTCCTGGCATGCCCAGAATGTCAATTTCAAGAGGCTGACCTTCAGTACTCCTAATAACTTCGTATTCAGGTCCTATGACTCCTGGCTCATCAATGTCTTCTGTGCTGACCAACAAAAGGCAGGATCTGAAGGGATCAACTTCCACTTCTATGGATGAACCGTACTTAAACTTGCCAAATATCTTCTCTGTAGGATGAAATTGTCTGACTTCTATCTTTCTACCAGATGAAAGCCCGATCTCCTTATTAAGATTAATATTGTAACGAACTTTCTCCCAGCTGAGATTCCTCAGCGTAATGATTCTGGTTTCTCCATCACCGCGGGCAACGGCAAAGGGGCCATATTGGTTTTCAGGAAGTACTATTCCGTCCACCATGATATCCCTGTATTTTCTGTGCAAATTGTATATTCTGGCAAATTTTGGCAATTCATCATCTCTCAAAAGCCAGGGATTACCGTATACTTCAGGAGCGAGAATCAGACCTCGATTGAAAGATTGCAGTATTAGGTCATCTTCCCAATAATCAAGGCATGAAGAAATGCAGACACCATGGTCTTCAGTAAGCCTCTGCAGATCAGGGACAAGTCCGCGACTTATAGCCTGCGCTCTATGGTGTGGGGCAGTAGTACGGTTTGACATAAATACATCAATATAGGTTTCTGAGCCCTCCCAAAGAAAAGTAGTGGCATATTCTTCAGCTTTTTTTAATCCCAGTCTATGGTTAAGAAGAATCAGATCCGGACTATATTCCCGGCATTTAGTCATCATCTCAATAAAGGCATCCTCATTCTTAGGGAGTAGGGGACCACAGACTGCATCAAACTTAAACAGTGCAAATTCATAGTCTTTACAAAGCTTCACCATCTGATCTATCCGTGCGGCCTCTTCTTCCTTGGTCTTGCCAAAACCGTCAGGGCCTCCCCATACACCTAAGCGTATACCTCCTTCTTTTGCCTTATGATAGATCGGGTCAAAGCCATTAGGAAATTGTTTCTTAAAGCGCTCAGAATAAATTGAACCATAAAAGCGCTTACCATCAATGGCACCGGCATCGAAAGCATATATTTCTAATTGCATTCCGTACTCGTTTCTAAGCCAATTGAAAAACTCTAAATTAATGAGGGTTTGAGCCTCAGTAGCTCCTTCATTCGTGTTGTTTATCCATGAAAAGAATTGAGCTTTAGATGGAGTTTTTTCATCAGCACCTGGATAAATTCCTTGTCCTGAAGACAAATTGATACAAAAGAACCACAAAGCAATTATTGCAACTAGTCTGGTTTTCATTTTATTATGATTGAAAAATTCCCTAAAGTTAGGCTATCTGGTATATTATTTATAACTTTGTGGCTGATTTTATTAATTTCTTATTACATGAACATTTACGTAGGAAACCTCGCTTATGGGGTTCAGGAAGATCATCTTAAAACCACTTTCGAAGAATTTGGTGAAGTATCTTCAGTCAGAATTATTACTGACAAATTTACAGGCAGAAGTAAAGGTTTTGCTTTTGTTGAAATGGAAGACTCAGCTGCTGGAAATCAAGCAATTGAAGAACTAAATGGTCGCACTTTGGAAAACCGCAACATGGTGGTTAACGAAGCAAGACCTAAAACAGAAAACAGAGAGAGACGCAGATATTAAAAGCCTCTTTACCGTATTTTAAAAGGCCTCCGGATTTCCGGAGGCCTTTTTTGTGCCGCAATTTTTCAAGTTATGCTTCTATGCTTATTGTTAAGCAAAATCCTCTTCATGCTATTAAAAGGAGGCTTTAATTAGAAAATTCTCAAAGACTTGTCCGATAAACAGCTTACCGGAATACTCTGCTGCAACTGATCCGGCACTGATGTTGGTACCTGCATCTGAATAAACCACTTCTTTTCTTCCGGTTTCCGTATTTATTCTGAAAATGGTTGTAGGTGATGGTTTCTCAGAATCATTGAGGTGACCAAGGAATTTTAGCATTCTGAGATGACAGGCTACCAGAATATCAGAATCGATAAACCTGATATTGTCTGGGCCTTTTACCTTGCATAGCAGTTCTTTTTCTGATAATTGACCTTCTGTAAAACGGAACTTATATATCTTATTTTCTGTGGCACAGCTAACATAAACATGTTGTCCTCGATGATTAATTCCTGCTGGCATTCCCAGCTTATCAGCTACTACTGAATAGTTCTTTTTCCCATCGTAAAAGATAATATTGGCTCTTTTTAAACCCAGGATTTGTTCTGTTTTGTTTCCGTGCCTGGTTGCATCATTACAAGCAAGAAAAGAGCCATCGTCGAAAACCGTTAGAGCATTGGGTGAGACCAGTAATGGATGTATGTACACGGTGTCAAACAGCAGATAATCCTGCTTAACCAGATAACGTATTATCCCATGACTGTTGTTCTTTTTATCATGACTGATAACGTAAAGATAGACCTTGGAATTAAGTCTGGCCAAATAGATTCCATGAGGGCCAATACTTATGCCTGAGGGTTCCCCACGTCGTTCTAAAATTCTGTGTTGAAGATTATTAAGTTTTAATTCTTCAATTTCTCCATATTGTTTCATACCATCTCTGCGCGATGATGTGGCAATGAGCAGGCGCGGGTATGTAGTCAGAGAGTCAACGACAAGATCTTCGGGCCCTGGTCCGGTTTCAATTACTTGCTCCTTAAGTGCTTGTCCGGCAGTGTCAATAGTCGTGAAAAATGCGAAGAGTATTAATAAAGAAATCTTGAATTTTAGCATTATTTTAGTTATTTGAAGTATCATTATAAAGCTAACTAATTTTTCCTGATTACCTTTATTCTGAAATTTCAAAATCTGAATTATGACAGGTAAAAGTGCTTTTGTGTTTTCGCTATTGTTGCTTCTTCTGTCTTCTTGTAAAACAGTATCCGACTATCCAAATGTCTTGTGGATTACTATCGAAGATACAAGTCCTCAATTCGTTGGTTATGAGGGAAATCAAGCTGTTAATACACCCAATATTGATCGCCTGGCAATGGAGGGAGTCCGTTTTGCAAATGCTTTTGCTACTGCACCTGTGTGTTCATCAAGCAGAAGTACACTGATAACAGGATGTCGTACAGAGGCATTAGGAACAGGAAACCATCGCTCTGCATATCCTATTCCTGACAGCATAATAGGATTTCCTGAATATCTGAGAAGACTTGGATATTACACTAGTAACAACTCTAAAACAGATTATAATACCTCAGCGGCTAAAAGAATTGTAAATTCCGCATGGAATGAATCTTCCGGTAAAGCAGGTTGGTGGAAGAAGGAGCCCGGACAAAAATTCTTTAGTGTTTTTAATTATGTTTCTTCTCATCAGTCCAGAACGATGACTAACCCTTATGCATGGTATGAAGAAAAAGTTATAAAAAGACTGCCAGACAGTCTGGTAACTAATGCTGAAGAAATCGAAGTTCCGCCTTTTTATCTGGATTCTCCAGAAATGAGAAAACATCTGGTTAGGGTTCACAACTCACTGAATCTGACAGATATTGAAATTGGTTTGCTTGTAGATAGTTTACGGCAAAACGGCTTACTGGAGTCCACAATAATTTTCTTCTTTGCTGATCATGGAGAAGGAATCCCTAAGGGAAAGACAAATCCGACGGGAATGGGATTTAAGGTACCCTTCTTTATATGGTTTCCTGAACAATACAAACACTTGTCGCCTTGGCCGCTTGGACGTATAACGAATGAACTGATAAGCTTTGAAGATTTACCCCCAACGGTGCTCAGCCTGGCAGGCTCTCAGATTCCTGAATACATGACAGGCAGACCATTTTTAGGAAACTCTAGAATAGAACCCAGGCCCTTTGTCTATTTGTCAAGAAATCGTATTGATGAGTCTCCTGATCTGGCGAGATCAATTACTGATGGAAATTATCTGTATACCCGTGTTTTTCTTCCGCGATACCCTGTTCTTAAATATCAGAAGTACTCAGATGTATCAGATATTACCAGAATAATTCGTGCGGATGCAACAGCTGGTAAACTGAACAAAACACAGTCTGATATTCTTTATCCAAGGCAAGTTGAGTATTTGTATGATCAGTTTACTGATCCATGGGAAATTAATAATTTGGCAGATGATCCAAAGTTTTCAGAGGTATTGAAGGAAATGAGGACCGAATTAAAACGGTCTGTTCTGGAGATCAGGGATATTCATTTTCTTCCTGAATATGAATTAAGAAATATCTCAAAGGAAACAACACCCTTTGAATTCAGACTATCGGAGGCTTATGATTATGAGTCAATTATCTCCGCTGCTTACCTGTCAGGAGAAGCCCCTGACTCTATCAATCAGATATTCGACCTACTCAGAGATGAAAACCCTGTTGTAAGATATTGGGGAGCTGTTGGATTACATAATCATCCTGAGCTTTGTGAGATTTATTTGAATCAGATTCGAACATACCTGGATGATCCATATTCTCCGGTACAGATTGAACTAGCTGCTATCCTGTTCGAAGTGAATCAGGATCCAATGGCGAAGGTATTATTAAAAAAATATTTGATTAGTTCCAATGGTAGAGAAGTGGTTCAGGCCCTTCAAATGATTCAGTATTTTGATGAGGGAATTGAAGAATTTATTCCTCTGATTCGTTCAATACATGAGAAATGGGATGTAAAAAATGTTGATCGTAATGATTATCAAAATATTACAAATTGTTGTGATGTGATTCTCCACTTTGAAGAATCAGAAAAATTGTTTTATCAGAATATGGCTAAGTGGATTCGTTAAAAAGAATATTTCCACATTTCATGTATCTTATGCTCCCAAAAATATATTCTATGAAGTATTTGTTACCTGTATTGCTATTATCAATGGTGATGTCTTGTCAGTCGGGACCAGAGATCTTTCAATTCCGTGGAGAAAACAGAGACGGGGTTTATTCAGAAGAAAACTTATTAAAAGAGTGGCCTGAAGCTGGTCCGGAACAGCTCTGGTCATTCGAAGGACTTGGCAACGGATATGGTTCTCCTACAGTTACAAACGATAAAATTTTTGTCACTGGTGAGATTGATTCAGTAGCCTTATTATTCGCTTTTGATTTGTCAGGCGAATTATTGTGGAAAAGAGAGTATGGCCTTGAATGGATGTTAAGCTTTTCCGGATCCAGAATGGCTCCAACCGTTGTTGATGATCTTGTTTACGTGATATCAGGAGTAGGGGATATGAGCTGTTTCTCTACAGATGGAGATGAAATATGGTCTGTTGGCCTTTTGACTGATCTGAACGGTAAGAATAACCGGTTCGGATTGTCTCAGTCGCCTCTGGTAGATGGAGATCTGGTATTTTGTGCACCGGGTGGCCAGGATACTAATTTTGTTGCCCTTAATCGTTTTTCAGGAGAAATTGCGTGGATTGGTAAGGCACTTGGTGAGTTTGCAACTCATTGCTCACCCAGAATGATCGAGCGAGGTGGCCGAAAGGTTATTCTTACTTTCTGTGAATCCTCAATAATTGCTCTGGATGCTACAGATGGTGAACTGTTATGGAATATGAAAATGGATACTCTCGGGTTAATCTATCCTAATACGCCATATGTTGAAGGCGATTTTCTGTATTCTGTTTCAGGTGCTGGGAATTTTGGTATTAAGCTGAAACTCAATGAGGATGCATCTGATTATGAGCTGGTATGGAAAAATAAAAGCATGGACAATCTTCACGGTGGATTTGTTAAAATAGATAATTATCTGGTATCGAATGGATATCGTAAGCAATACCTGAAGAGTATCGATGTGGAAACCGGTGAGATGGTGGATTCATTAAAAACCGGACGCGGAAGTCTGATCTATGCTGACGATCTTTTATACCTTTATAATTATCGTGGCCAAATGCATTTGATATCTTTTGAACAGGGACACTTTGAGCTGATTAGTAAATTCAAGGTGAAGCTGGGTACAAGAGAGCACTTTTCGCATGCAACTATTCGCAATGGTGTACTCTATGTAAGGCACGGAAATGCGCTTGTTGCTTATGGTATTGCTTATTGAAAATTTTTAAATACAGATACTTTCTGGGATTATTATCTCTAATTCTAATCTCAGGTTCTCCAAATACCACTCCTTTACAATTGGGGTTTTGTTGCCTGAAGAAATTAAGATGATAAAAGCTTTCGGGTTCTAGTTCTTCATAATTCTTGTCTGACTCAATCTTCCGTCTGCTGTCTTAACAAATAAATAATACATCCCATCAGAAAGCTGAGTTAAATCAAGCCTCTCCGTGTTGGTTCCACGGAAGCCCTGTATAGCCGTCTGATACACAACCTGGCCTAAAGAATTGACGACATCAAGGCTCAAATCAGATGGATTTTGCAAAGAAATAACCAGACTGAAAACTCCATTGCCTGGGTTAGGATAGGCCAGGATCTGTGGATTATTCCATACCATCATTTCATTATCTTCAATGCCGGTAATTCGAGGCTTAATATTTATTCCGTAGTCTTCAATTTCACCAAAACTGATATTTTCGCACGGCATTGGAGTCTCACCTTTTTGCATCATTATGCGCATCATAGTGAAACCATAAACAGCATCATCAGGAATTGTAATGCTTGTTGTTATCTCTTCCATAGAGCCTTCACTCACAACCATCTCATTTACTCCGTTGAAGTCGCCGTTCATATCGTAATCAATCCAGACTCTCCATCTCATGGTCACGGAATCCCCTTTGATTTCTGGCACCAATCGTACATTATAGGTATCCCCTCTGTGAACATTTGCTGATCTGAATGATGAGTAATCAGAATAATCATAACCATTTGTTCTGCTCTTCATATCAGCAATCTCAACTTCTCGAATAAACTCATTTCTGACATAATTACTTTTCACCGGACAATAGCTTATCGGACTTGCGGCAACCAGTAGTTGGTAATCTTCTACTTCACCGGCATAAATTCCACACGGTTCAAAATTATCCTCTTTATCCTGAGTGCTTCTGATACGCATTCGGGTCATTTGCATCTCTGCATTCTCAGGAACACTGATCATGCCAACCACTATATTGTTAGAATCAGGAGCAGAAAGGGCCAGAGACTCAGATTCTTCGTACTCATAGTTATTATTCCAGTCTATCCATGCTATAACTGTATCCTGATACAAGGCAGAACTCATGTGGATTTCAATAGGGTAGTATCTTCCTTGTTCAATTACAGTGTATTGGTCATCAACAAAAAGGTACTCGTCATCATTGGAGTAGCTCTCAATATCGCCAAGAAATACACGCTTTATGTAGGATGCCTGTGTTGCGGCCAGTCCTGATCCGGAACAGTATTGAAGTCGTGGATCAACAGGTTTTGTTGGTATTTTCCAAAGTCCACGACCATGGGTTCCAACGAATAATTGTTCAGAGCGATGATGGATTTCCATATCTCTTACCAAAACATTGGGAAGCCCTTCACCATACCATGACCATTCTTCTTCGTTATTATCAATGTAGTATAATCCCACATCCATACCTACGTAAAGAGCATTATTCCACTTGTCGTCAAATACCAGACCTCCTGTTGGGATATTAGGTAGATTTTTTGAGTAGTTTATCCAGTTTAGACCTGCATCGTAAGAAATATAGACTTTCTTTCCTGCAGTGTAGCCAGAAAACGAAACGGCGATAACTCTCTCATTTCGTGGGTGTACAGCAATTCTGGTTATTGTCAGATTAGGAAGGCCATCGGAAATGTCAGTCCAGAATGCACCACCGTTAATGGTTCTCCAGATTTTTGCTCCTCTGGAAGCGAAAATAAAATCAGGGTTGGAATCAGCAATGGCCATTTCTGCCAGGAACTGATTGTCAGCTGCTGATAGACCAAAAGAGCCTATGACTGACCAGTTTTTCATACCGTCAATAGATTTTCGTACTTTATCGTTTCCAACATATAATATGTCAGGATTAGTAGGATGAATCAGAAGGGGAGTAACCCAGGCTCCCTTGCCTGGTTGTTTAATACTGTGACTGCTACAACGAAAACTCCCATTTTGGGTACTTCCATAGCGGGTTCCGGGATCTGAATAATCATAAACAAGATTCATTCCATCTGCACCAATCCACGCCCACCATTTGTTTGAGTCATAATGATAAATACCATTATCCTGTGATCCCCACATATATAGTTCGGGGTTTGATTTACAAACAGCAATTTCATAAATCTGTGTGCAGTTGGCATTATCAAAACAGACTGTCCAGGTCTCTGCCTTATCGGTGGAGTAGGCGAGTCCCCCGTCAGTACAGGAGAAAATCGTATCACCTGTGTATACAATGTCATGATAATCACAATGAGTATAACCAACAGTATTATTCCAGGTCCAGTCAGTAGTCATAGTCCAGTTCAGTCCACTATCATACGAACGATAGGAATTAAAAGTGCCAAAATGCAATTCTTGTGGATCCGTAGGAGAAACTGCAAGAGCAAACATATATCCTTGAGTTTTATGCTCAACCGGGAGGTCTGCAACTTTTACAAAGCTAACTCCACTATCAGATGATTTAAAGGTTCCCTTGAGTCCGGCCACCAGATATACAATCTCCGGATCAGCAGGAGTGACTCCAATGAGAACTCTTCCGCTTACTTCTACATCATTCCTCTCAAAAGTTTCACCACCATCGGTTGAAGCGTAAAAGCTGGTAAATGTTGAAAGATATACTGTCTCAGGATCACCAGGTTTGAAACACAGATCATCAAATTGTCCATCTAGTACCTTATACCAGTTATCTCCACCGTCAACTGTTTTATACAGTCCGATCGATGTAGAAACAAATAGTATATCAGGGTTTTCAGGATTCATGATGAGATCCTTACTATTTTTTCTTGTAGTCAGATCTACGTCAAACCCGGTAATTTCCCATGTTTCTCCTGCATCCTCGGTTTTGAAAACTCCGGAAGTATAAGTGTATCCTCCATCTCCATCTCCTGATGAAATAAATATCTGCTGTGGATTCTGGGGATTAATTGCGATGCCAGAAACTCCCATAGTTGGCAGATTGTCAGTCAATACTCTCCAGGTCTTACCTCTGTCCTCTGATTTTAACAAGCCTCCTGACGGGGCTCCAGCATAAATAATTTCAGAGTTTGTCGGGTCAATAGCCACCCTGTCGATTCTTCCAATTCCGGGCGACCAGTGTCCGGCAATATTGTCAAACTTATCTACGGGTAGTTCTATCCATTGTGGCTGGCTCTTTAGCTTAGGTGCAGCAGATTCAAACAATTTCACTTCATGATAAAGCTTGTTTGTATTCAGCAAGGAAAGATCACCACTTGGATACACTCTGGATTCAACAAAGTGCTCCCATCGCATGTACCGGGAGTATTCAGTTTCAGGAGCTTGATCCTTATCATTAAAGTACTCTGCAGCAGCAGCTTTGATTTCATAAAAGTTAGCATCAGGATCATTGAAAAGTTGGTGAAAATCCTGAGCGCTTGCATTAGCAAAAAAGAGAACACCCGTTAAAACAGAGATGAGGATAGATTTCATAATTATTCAATTGGTTACTCAGGCAAAAATAGGGAAGTATGAAGTTGTAAACAAAAAAATTAGGGTGTCATTCGACACCCTAATACTTTTATATGTTATTTGCTG
The DNA here is from genome assembly GCA_034658635.1 of Bacteroidota bacterium. Taxonomy (GTDB): domain Bacteria; phylum Bacteroidota; class Bacteroidia; order Bacteroidales; family UBA12481; genus JABHCC01. The sequence goes on from JAYEFL010000134.1 coordinate 32,627, forward strand.
CTCTAATCTGTAACAGTTGCATGAGCTATAATGTAGAAGTTATCGGCAGTGAGATCTAACTTATCCGGGAATTCATATTTATCAGTATTGTTAAGATCATCTTTCTTCAGTGTGAATTGCCCTGGAGAGACTGTATAAGCACTATTCAGTGTTGGTAAAATGGTGCTTCCCACGTACACATGAGCATCTTGTAATTTGTACTTGCGATCCATTTCAAACTTCATGTGTTTGATTTCGCCATTTTTAACCTCGAACTTGAATTCGCCTACTTTTGTATTTGGGTCACAATGAGAAGCTCCTGCATACAGAGGAATCTTATATTTTGCATTTTTGTCTGCGTCATATTTGTTTGTCCATCCCCATCTTTGATTACCTAAATCAGGAATGTCAAAGAAACAAGTTGCGACTCCTTTACCATCGTCATATCCGAAAGCAGTTTCGCCATTACTACTACCAATGCCCTGATCATTAATATTAATATCAAACTCCGATACAATACATGGTCCGGAAATGAAGTCATAAATCCCATCACTTCCAGGGCCCAGGGTCACTGATGAGCCTGTAACAGGACCAGGATGATCTACAAGCAATGAAATATCATCAGTAAAATACCATGGCTCACTGGCCAGGTACTCGAAATTGTTTCCAGTCTTCTGAAATACTGAAATAACTAACTTGTACTTATCCTCAACATCTGGTCTGTCGATATACGATACAGATAATGGGGGAACAGAAGCAGCATATTCGCTATTAAGATATAAGGGCTTATCGAATTCATCCAGCAGGATATTTCCGTCTTCGTCTTCAAAATTATTATAGGTTCCAATATGTGTTTCATAATCAGGATCTCCATCGTTGTTCTGATATAGATCGACTTTGAAAATGGCAGGCATGTCAAATTTGGGGTAATCACCATATTTTGATCCTGCATATTCTTCAAAAATTTCTGAGCAATGGTCGCCAAAAAACAGACCCTCTTTTACTGTAATAACATTTATTTTAAACCAGGTGAAGCCAAATTCTTCAAATTCGGCAGATTCAAAGCATAATACATCAATATTGATTTCTTTTTTCTCGAATGATCCTACTACAAATGGTATTGTTACGGGATTCACTACCAAATTTGCATATTCTGAGCCGATATGAGGAGCAGCACTTAGAACAATATCTGTTGGATCGCCATGTTTCATTAAAAACAATTCCTCTAAAACATAAGATCCTGGTGGTAATTTTAATGTCTCTGTATACAGCATACCGTTAACCACAATGATCTCCAGAACCACAGGCTCTGCAACATCTTTGAATTTTATCAAGGCATAATCAGCGTCAAGCACGCAATCATTACCACTTTTTAATCCTTTATCTCCACTGCCAATGTTAAACACCACATCTTGTTCGGCTTGTGGATCTGTCATCGGTAGATCTTGCTGGCATCCGGCTAACAGGATACCTACAATTAATGTGAAGAATAAATTAAGCTTTTTCATAGCGCATAGTATTATGATTACAAATGTATAATCAAAGCATGTGCCATGCTCTATAAATTCCAGTCATATAGCTACTTGCCAGGAAGTAAAAATCGAAAATTCTGACGGATTATGGAAATTTTAGTTATGAATGTGGAAGGGTTTTATGGTTGATTCTTATTTATCAATACATGCTATTTACCATATCTTCAACATCACTAAACCACAAATCCGAAACAAATTTTAGCAAGGATTAAGAATGATACCACTTTCCTGTGAAAAATGATACCACCTTGAACCTCCTTTTTTTTAATCTCCCTTACAGAAAATTTGATTATTGAATTATCGGCTAATTATCCGATATTCTGGATTATCGGCTAATTACCCGATATTTTGAATTATCGGCTAATTATCCGATATTTGAATTATGATTAGTATTATAACAGGTGACATAGTCAATTCACAACAGCTAAATAATCCGGAAGTCTGGTTGAAACCTTTAAAGGATGTTTTCAATGAATTTGGACTAAGTCCGAAGATATGGGATATCTACCGTGGAGATGCCTTCCAATTGGAGATATCTGAGCCGGGCAAATCCCTTATCACCGCTATAAGGATCAAAGCGGTGGTAAAGAAACTTAAAGGTCTTGATGTAAGAATGGCTATTGGCTTAGGAACAGTAGAGTATGCATCAGTCAGAATAACTGAAAGTAATGGTGAGGCATTTATCAATTCAGGTGACCTTTTTGAAAAGTTGAAGGAAAACAAAATGAACCTGGCAATAAAATCACCATGGAGTGATTTTGATAAGGAGCTTAACCTGTATTTGAAACTCCTTTTGCCAGTAATGGATAATTGGACAACAAAGTCTGCAGAGCTCGTAGATCTAATTCTGGCTAAACCTCAACTAAAGCAAAATGAGCTGGCAGATTTCCTTGGGATTGTTCAATCTTCAGTCAGCGAAAGGCAAAAAAGGACTTATATTGATGAGATCCTGGAGGTCAATGCTCTCTTTAATAACAAATTGTCCAATTTGCTAGAATAATGATCATTTTATTAAAACTAATCTTAGCACACCTAATTGCAGATTTCATTCTACAGCCCAAAGCATGGGTGGAGGATAAGGAACGCAATAAATCCAGATCGGCATTTCTATATCTTCACAGCCTACTTCATGGTGTGATAAGCTTATTGATATTATGGGATTTAGAATTGTGGATAATTGCGGTTATCATTGCTGCAAGTCACATGATAATAGACCTGATTAAAGCATATTCTCAAAATAAAGCAAAACAGACAGTTTGGTTCATAATTGATCAAATTGCCCATCTTCTTGTAATATTGATGTTGTGGTTAGTTGCAATAAAGCCAGACTTACATGTATCCATCGAAGCGAAGGAGAATCTTATAGTGTATAGTACAGCAATAGTTTTTCTGAGTTTTCCGGTAGCTGTATTGATTAAAATGCTAATGCGAAACTGGACAGTAAAGATCCACGACGATAAAGGTATTTCTTTATCCAATGCCGGACAATACATAGGTATACTCGAACGACTATTAGTATTTGTTTTTGTTGTTGGTGGTCATTGGGAGGCTGTTGGGTTTCTAATTACAGCTAAGTCTGTTTTTCGTTTTGGCGATATGAGAGAGTCAAAAGACCGGAAACTAACTGAGTATATTCTGATTGGAACTCTTATGAGTTTTGGAATTGCGTTGCTAACTGGTTTGTGTGTGACCAGTATTGTTTAGAAAAATGCGAAATCCTGTTACTCGGCTCGTCTACGCATCAATGCTAATGGCCTTTTTTTGTCCTTTATTCTAAAACTGATCAATTATAGCTTTGATTCAAAACAAAGCTTTATGCAGATCTCATTTGTTCAGATCCTTCTGAAATCCGTTGCCCTGCTCCCAGCATACCTGTCACTATGTAAAGAAGTCCTTTGCCCTATTTTATCACTATTGGTTTGTAAAAATGATTGTTTTTTGATTGAATGATGAGGTAATAGAGTCCAGAAGGTAAGTTATCTATCAGAATTCGTCTTTGATTTGGATCTAATTCTTTAATGAGATTACCAGATGTTGAATAAAGCCTGATTCTTTCTATGTTCTTATTTTCGCATACCAAATGGATATACTCAGTGGCAGGGTTGGGATAAATAGAAATATCTGATTTTATATTCAACAGTTCACTACTGGAAGTTGCCGGAGTGTATTCCCAGATTTCAACTCCATTGGAAAAAAGACCGATACCAAAATAGCCTTTATTGCCAATAGTGAATGTACTACCGTATAGCGATGAATAAGGACAGTCGCTTATCTTAGACCAGGAATCATCTTCGGATGAATATTCCCAAAAATCAGTTAGAGTGCCATAATCCCTATTCCAACCCATTCCAACATAGGCCAAATTGCCAATAGTAAAGCTTACAGCCTCCGTTCGGGGGATACCGGGGAAATCTCCCTTTTTCGTCCAAATGTTACTATTTGGATCATACTCCCAGAACTCATTAGGTTTCTCGCTAACACCATCAAATCCTAAACCAATATAGCCCTTGCCGTTTAAGGAGAAGCCTACCTGGTCCACTAGTCCAGTGCCTGGAAAACTTGCCAGCTTGGTCCATTCATCTTTATTTGGATCATACTTAAGAAAATTACCAAAACTGTCATTATGGGCACGCTTCAGGTATCCATAGCTTCCAATAGAGAATGAAACATTGTACCCAACCAACCTTGGATAAAAAGGAAGATCCTGTTTTCTATTCCAATTAATAGTCTTTGCATCATACTCCCAAAACTCAATGTCATAAAGCCCTCTTGTATTTACACCATGACCAATATATGCCTTATTATCAATGACAAAGCAGAATGCATCTCTGCGACCTAGAGTGGGCATAGCAGATGCTCTTTCCCATATATCAAAATTCGGGTTATATCTCCACAGATCGTTTGATAATCCAGAAAGGGTAGCACCTGTTCCGATATATCCGAATCCATCAATGCTGAAAGAAACAGCTCTATTTCTACTTCCAGGGAAGTCAGACATTCTGTTCCATTGATCTTGTGAAACAAGGTTTAGATGTGTTAATAATAATATTGAACTTAATATGATAGCTTTCATTTGATAATGTAGCATATATGTCATTTATTTCAATCTCAAAATTAAATACCCTTTGACAAGTTAGACAAATCAATCGGGATTGTATTATTCCCTTGATTTGTTGATAATAGTGATGTTTATATTAGGAATTTTTTCCGGCGCGGTTTTCGGCACTGCATTTTCCATTAAATAGAATTTTTAATGGCTTGGACAAAGGGCTGAATGCTCGATGGATGCTGGGGAAAAGAAAAGCCCCATGGTGCTTCCACGAGGCCTGGCGGACCAGGAGGGACTCGAACCCCCAACCTCCTGATCCGTAATCAGGTGCACTATCCATTATGCTACTGGTCCATCTCCATATATTTGGAGAGCCGCAAAGATAATATTTTTTAGTGAATCTCGAACGGTTTCTTTTTCTTTCCGAAAGACGAATGACGAAATGCCTGCCCCGGGCTTGATCCGGGGACGAATGACGAAATGCCTGCCCCGGGCTTGATCCGGGGACGAATGACGAAATGCCTGCCCCGGGCTTGATCCGGGGACGAATGACGAACAACGTCTCACCTTCCCTTTGCTGCAAATAAAACTTTCCAATAAAACCCAACTCTCCTCAACTTCTCCCTTTCCTCCAAATCATCAATCATCCGGATAAAGGATTTCTTCAGATATTCGTTACTCACAGCCTTATTCATTACCCAACTAAAGAGCCAGGGTTTGATAATTAGTTTTTGAATAACTGTGCTCATCCTCAGTTCTTTCCATAGTTTATCGTAAACCCGCTTATCATATTTTTGATTGAATGCAGAGTCAAATCTGTTTTCTTTAAAGCACTCAGCAAGATGCTCAGCTGCATGGAAACCGGAGTTTAAAGCATTTCCAATCCCTTCACCGGTAAATGGATCAATCAGTGAGGCAGCATCTCCTGCCAGTAAAAACCTGTTACCTGATAAAGACCTCTTCTTAGATCCCAAAGGAAGCCCCCAGGCCTGCACAGAGCCAATTTGCTCAGCATCCTTAAACCGTTCCTTTAATTCTGGCGTGTCACGTATTGCGTCAAAGAGAGCCTTCTTAAGCTTGATCTTCTTTTTCTTCATGATATCAGTGCGAATACCCATCCCAACATTAGCTCCACCATCAGGCAAAGGAAAAATCCACAAATATCCAGGCAAAACAGACTTCAAAAAATAAAACTCAACCGAATTACCCAACTCATTACTCATACCTTCTTCCTTATACTCGTACTCAAGCCTAAAGCCTAAAGCCTCAAGCCTTGGCTTAATTCCCGAGTAATACACCTTAATCCCCGTCGCAGTATGCTTATCCTCCCTCTGTATCCCTCCCGGTTCCTTCGCAAACTGCGATCCCGCCCCATCAGCAAACACCACAACATCACCTTTGAAAACCTTACGCCCTGAACTGTCAGAAATCTCGACTCCATCCGGCAACTCTTTATACCCTGAGATCTTAACCCCTTCAACAAGCTCAATAAGCGGATTCTCTTTTACCTTCTTAATAAGCAAATCATCAAAATCTGTCCTTCTAATAACATATCCCGGCGCCTCATCAGGTCTTTTCTTATTCTGATAGGGTAGTGTGAGCCTTTTTAAATTAGGTGCAACAAAACTAATGCCCCACGAATCAAGTGCTCGTTTATCATTAGCAAGCTCCTCAACAAGCCCCATATCAAGCTTATACAACATTGATATAACCCATCCACTTAAACCATCGCCACAGATTTTGTCCCTCGGAAAGAATTCTTTATCAATAAGTTTAGATGGGATGCCCTTTTTAGCTAGAAATAAGGCAGTTGCAATACCGGCAGGACCAGCACCAACGATTAATATTTGGGAATCGTCTTTCGTCATTCGTCTTTCGTCTTTCGTCAGAGACACGCGGCCGTGTGTCTTTACAAGTTTTCAGAGC
>JAYEFL010000135.1:0-13539 GCA_034658635.1 Bacteroidota bacterium
GGCCAAAGATGTTGTCCCCACCCCTTCTCCAAAGGAAATATTCGCGTTTGCTATTGGTTTATTAGTACCTATTTCCAGAATTCTTCCTGAGAATTGGGCGTAACCAGACATTGAGAAGATACTAAGTATTAGAAATAGAACCTGTGTCTGATATTTTTTCATATTGATGATTCTTATTGGACTAAATGCTATTTGTATATCTAACGAAACCCTGTCCGCAACTCGCCTATTTTCCCCCTAACATATGAGCCTTGGACAGGGTTTTCATGGTTAAATATTAATTGTTTTGATGATGTCTTACTATTACAATAACGGGATTATCATCAATTGATAATTGATCAGCAAATTCTTTAAACTCTGCAGTCATTTTAGGAGGTTTGCCTCCCCATGTGGATGATTGACCATTTGCATAACTAATGATATCATAAGCCTCATACATGCAGACCATATCACCATTTTCAGTAATATCCTTTGGCCAAAAAGATAAGCCTCCGTCTAAATCGTTATATGCTCCAACAGCATCTGGTCCTATTGCATCAACTCCGAAGGAGCAAACAAAGACTCTGCCGGTGGCTTTTTCGGCAATGTATTGGTGCACCATAGGATTTGCAGATTGGATGAAGAAATGCTTATTAGTCCCTCTGATTTTAATAATAGTTCCATTGCTTGCAATAATCTTCCATGTTTTCTCCCATGAGCCATCACTCCACAAATACTCTTGGGATGAAGGACGTTCCATTATTCTCATTTGTCCGTCAAGAATACTGACTGTACTAAGAGCAACTGACCGTCTGTGCTCCTTGTAATCATCAACTTCATAGAGTGGAATTCGATTGATTATCGTACTGTCTTTATCGAAATCCTGAATTTCATTCTGCTTTAGCTCTAATTCAAAGCCACGATATAAACGTGAAACTCCTCCATTCAGGTTTGAGAATAGCTTATATGAACCTTTAGTCCTCTTAAATTGAGAAACAAAGCTACCATCTGTTGAATAAATCAAAATCTTGCCAACCTTCCGGTCACTAATCCAGATCCTATTCTCGTTTTTATCTATTGCAAAGCTGGTGACATCAACAAATTCTTGAGGTCCCTTCCCAACTTGTCCAATTCGTCTGACAAATTTTCCATTTAGATCAAATACATATACGGGATGCCCAGATCGTGTTAAATATATTGTGTCTCGCACTATTTTATATCGATAATTGTGAGCCGGTCCAATGAGACATGAAGGAGTAGTTTCCAGAGGGATATACTCAATGCTTTCTCCAATTCTTGATAAGGGATAGTTCCCTGTATCTTCCCAATGATTAGAAATATCAATTATTTTCTCCTGTCCATGTAATATCAATCCTCCTGAAAAAAATAAGAGAATAATGGTACATATTATCGTATCAAGTAGCCTGCTTTTCATGGTTTATTGATTGTTTAAGATTTCAAGAACATATTTTCTTCTGGCTCTGGAAACTGGAACTGCGTTGCCATCTGAAGTTTCTAAATATCCACCATCTCCTTTTTTGAAGGCCTTTACATGATGCAAATTGACCAGATGGGATTGGTGAACTCTCAAAAAGCCCAATGGTTCCAAAGAACCGGCGAATTCCTTCAAGGTTTTTGATACCAAGAGCTTTTGGCCATTTGAAATAAAGAATTTTGTGTAATTAGAATCAGCCTCACATCTGATAATCGACCTAAGTTCTATAAATTGAGTTTGTTGCTCCTGGGGCAAGGCGATCTTTTTATCCTGATCATCAAGTCGTTGATTAATTAGATAATTTAATACTCTACTATCACGTATCTGATTCCCTAACTGCATACGTGCTCTTTCAATACTTGACAGTAATTCAGCAATTCTGATTGGTTTAAGTATGTAATCTAAAGCGTTGAACCTAAAAGCTTTTAATGCATATTCGTCGTAAGCTGTAATGAATATGATTTCAAAATCTATTGTCTGGAATCGAGCCAATAAATCGAAGGCAGTGCCTCCTGGCATACGTATATCCAGGAAAATCAGATTTGGTTTATTGATTGATATTTTTTCATAGGCTTCTTCAAGACCTCCTGCCTCACCAACGACTACGATATCCGAGCAATACTCTGATAATAACGCAATCAGGTTAATCCGATTGGCCTTTTCATCATCAATAACTAAAGCTTGTATAACCATATCACGACTTTTCAATTGGTAACTTAAACTCTACAATTGCACCTTTGCTGCCATCAATATTATCAACGCGACGAACTGAATATTTCAACCCGGTTTCTTTTTGCAAGAAGTCAATACGCTGACAAGTCAGTTCCCATCCTTTTCCGTTTCCCTTTTGATCACTTCCTGAAGAACTAAATCCAAATCCATTATCAGAAACGATGACAATTAAATATTCCTCTTGCAGATTGAAAGAAACTTCTATCAAGCCCTTGCCTGATAAGGGTCCGATACCATGTATCACGGCATTTTCAAGATGAGGTTGAATCAACAATGGAGGAATTTCGATTACATTCAGATCAATTTTCTCTGAGATGTGGATATTGAAGTCAAACTCAAATCGCAGTTGTTCCAGTTCAATATAGGTTTTAAGAACTTCAAGCTCTTCAGCTAAGGTTACAGACCTTTGATTTGATTGTTCCAGAAAGCTCCTTACCAAACCACCGAAATTGGCCAGGTAATCGTTAGCACTCTTAAGTTGGTTTTGATTGATTAGACTTTGAATTGAGCTTAAAGCATTGAAAAGAAAATGAGGATTCATTCTTGCTCTAATTGCCTTTAATTCTAATTCATGAATTTTCCTCTCATATTTTAATCGCCGATTCCTTCTTGCCGCCCCCCACCGGATAATTAAGATTATAAGAGCAGAAACAAAAACCACAAATGATAAGGCAAATAGCAAGGTTGTGTAACTCACTTGTCTGTTTTCCTTCAACTTTTCTTCTGGCCAAGAATAGAAATTGGAAAGACCAACAGCATCATGGAGATCACAATACCCAACTATTTGCCAGCGCTTATTGAAAAACAAAGTCTTATTCAAGATGGGATCACAGTTATTTAAAATTTCTTCAGACACACCAACAATTACATTTTGAGCACTTTCAACTTCACCTGGTTTTTCAATAACCTTTGGTTTTGAATTAATCAAATCTTCATGGATCATAACAAAGTGGACTACATCAGGAGGAATATTGGCATTCAGAAATCTCGGGGGATACCGTCTTAATACCGAAAGAGCATAATCCTTTGTATTAGAAGCGATCTGCTTATTCTGGTCTATTATCTCTCGCAAAAAACCAGGAATCTTCTGTCCTGTTTGAAAAGCCTGATATTGTCTCAGAGATTGCTCCAGTATAACAACCAACTCTGATCTTGGGTAGTCAGACTTATATTGTTCCATCGCCTTAGAAGTTCCCTTATCATCAAGTTGTAATCCTTTTTCTTCAATTTCCCAAAGGCAGAAAAATGCAGAGAGGAATTTTGAGTCCCATTCACTAAAATGATTTTGGATTAATTCATAGTTATCTATTTCAGAGAAATTCATTCTTGATGAAACAACTACATAATAAAATGACTTTAGAAACCTCCAATATCCTTTTGATTTGTGTCCAACGGGATTATTCAAATGCCATATAAAATTTCTTAAAGAGTCTGACCATTGTACTGAATTATCTCTCCATTGCAGGGTCATTTGATTTCGAAGCTGATCTAATTGAAAGGAAAGTTGTAACGATGTTAGTTCATTATCAATATGGTACAGAAAGTCATCTGATAATTGGTATTGGTTTCTTCTAATTACTTCTTGGTTTGCCCTTAGGTTTTCTATGGATTTTTCTTCATATCCGGACTTCCCATATTTTCTCAATTCATTTAGAATCCGGTTTTCAATCTGTTGATCCCCATTAAAATACACTATTTGAAAAGGATTGAGATTAAGCCCAATATAAATGGAATCTCCGGGCATAATGTAAACCGCAATCTGCTCTGCGTAATCTTCGTATTGATCCGGTTTAAAAGGTTCATCAGCACTATCGAAAACCAATCTCAATAATTGGGTGCCATTTCGCAAATCAATAGGAATATGAATAAGCGAATCAATACTGGCAAGCACAACAGGCTTAGGATGTGCAAGATAGGCTTCAACAGTATAGTCAAGAAGGTAACGTTTACTTTCCTGATTACTTAATTGTAGCCAAATGGAAGCTTTCAAAGGCTCGACAGACTTCGTAGAGATCAATTGTGACTCAATCTTTTCAATAAAGTATTCGCCCGGCCATTTGGGATACTCAAAACCAGTATTCATGAAAATGCGATTGAACTCCGGTGTATACATAGAAGTCCTTTTTGGAATCCCATTAAAAAAAGTGACAGCACACTGTTTTTCCGGGAAAAAGTCTTTCAGTTCATTTGTCAAATGTTCAGAATCATGAAATATAAAATCAACATTAAAAGAAACAGTTTCTCCGTCCTGAGTCAGATTTTTTTGAGTCTGTTCATAGCACATTCCTATTCGTTCTGACCCTTTATCAGAGAGGTCAGGAAAAAAGAGATTTACCAGATACCGATAATAATCATCGCCGAAGCGTTTTTCAATAAAATCATACGGGATCTTAGATCTGAATCCAGGGTCCCGGCTTTTTAAAACCTCAACAATTCGACCTTGAAGTCCCTCAACTCCTTTGAAATTTTCACAATATCCATTTCTCGATATTGCAATCTTAATGACACTATTTTTTTCGACCTCAAAACAGGCCTCTAACAAGCTTGCGAGCTTACCAAATCGGCTCGAATAAAAAGGGCCATGACGGGCTTTGCTTATTTCGTTAAAAGATAATTCTAATATAAAACCAGTTGCAGTTTTGTCAGCAATAAGTATATCAACATATTCCGAATATTTAGGCGTCCCAAAAGTGGATGCATGTTCTATTTCATAAGTCAGGATCTGGTTTACAGGTAACTTGTAAAAACCAGAATGATCTGGAACAAGGTCAGAATTACTCCCGATACTACACGAGAAGATAATTACTGGAAGTATTATTATGACTCCGAAACGGTTTATTAGGACTCTGACTTTATCCCGGTTCTTCATTCAATTTTGCTTGGTCCAATAAAAGTAATTGGGAAAATCAACAAATCATACACAAATGAGAATTTGGTTGTATCTGGTTAGTATTTGGGAGTAAGAGTGAAAAGTTGTACGGGATATGCAACAATAAATGGATATTCTGTTGTAACGACAGAATGTCAGGGCTTGTTTAAAATTCATTTCTTGTTATTTCAAAGTTGAACCCTTGCATTTTCAAAGTTAGATTTGTAATATTTCTAAATTTATCTACCTTTACCCCTGAATAACAGTTAAGTATGAGAATAAAAAGAGAAATATCTACAGCTCTCCAATCGATGCTAAGCAAGTATCCGGTAATTGCTCTTACTGGTCCCCGACAATCTGGTAAAACGACTCTTCTAAAATCAATTTTTCCAGATTTTCAATACGTGAGTTTAGAAAACCCTGACAATAGAGATTTCGCTCAATTAGATCCAAATGGCTTCTTAGAGAAATACTCATCTAAAGTCATAATCGATGAAGTTCAGCGCGTTCCTCCTCTATTCTCCTATATTCAATCGTGGGTTGATGACAGTGGATTGATGGGACAGTATATATTATCCGGTTCCCAGAATTTCCACCTAATGCATAATATTACTCAAAGTCTGGCAGGCAGGGTGGCTATTTTTAAACTATTCCCGTTTGATCTTCAGGAGTTAAAATCAGCCGTCTTACTTAAAGAAGAATATTCAGAAAATCTTCTCAATGGCTTTTATCCAGCTATTTACGATAGAGATATTCCTCCCCGAATTTTCTATTCAAATTATATCCAAACTTACATACAAAAAGATATTAGTGAACTAATCTCAATAAAGAATACCAAACAATTTCAGAATTTCCTCAGTTTATGTGCAACACATGCCGGGCAATTATTAAACATGAATGCAATTGCAAATCAATGTGGAATATCTCAACCCACTGCTAAATCCTGGATAACAGTATTAGAGAATAGCTATATAGTATTTACACTTCAGCCCCTGTACAAGAATTTCAGTAAAAGAGTTATAAAAACCCCTAAACTATATTTCTATGACACAGGCCTACTTTGCCATTTACTAAAAATCAAAATCCCTGACCAAATTCTAACACATCCATTAAAAGGCCATCTATTCGAAAACATGATGGTTGCAGAATACCTTAAGCGGATGTATCATAAAAATGCATTAGAGGATGTATGGTTTTGGCGTGATTCTGCCGGACATGAAGTTGATTTTATCGTTGAAGATGGTTTATCAATGGATCTTTTCGAAATAAAATCCACTAAAACAATAATGTCTGGATTATTTAAAGGTCTCAACTATTTTGACCAATATTATAACAAGGACAAGATCAGAAAATCCTTAGTTTATACCGGCAGTGAGCATCAAAAAAGAAGCACGGTTGAAATTATTCCTTGGGCTGATTTTGGGAAGTAATCATTTCTGAAAGATTCATCCCAATGGGTTGATCACCACTCCCGAAATCATAGCTGTTGTATCTGAATTGCGTCGAAAGGAGTTAGCAAAGGCTCTAATTCAGAATACAAACTCCATTCTCACTTAGATTTTACATGAAACAGCCTGATAATCGCATTATCTTCCTCATTAGATTCATCGGCCAATTTAATGAGCTGCTTTTGCTTTTCAGGGAATTGAACGCTCTTCTTGTATTCTTCCTTTTCAATTATCTCTTTCAAGTCAATTATTTGAAGATGATCAATAATATAACCTTCTATATTTTCAACACTTATCCAAACTTCAGCAATCCCATCAATATCATTAAATGAATTATCTGTTTTTGGATGTATGGTTTCTTTTGTAAGAATATTGTAATAATATGTACTAATTCTTCCATCAGAATCCTTGTCAACAGCATGGCCAACTATATAATCACCAATCTGACTAATCCATGTTAATTGATTGTACTTCTTATCAAATGAAATATGATAATTTGGAGGCATTTCGTCTTTATAATTGATATGAAAAAGTGCTTCGTATTTGAGCCCATTTTTTCTGTACAATGTGTCAAAATAAGGTTCTCTTATAAGTACTTGATTGTCTCTAACTAATAGGCTAGGTGTACCAGCAATAGTTCCGGAATTTGTTGACTCTGACTTAGTAATAAAAAAGCTTTCCTCTATTATACTAAAGTCTTCATCAAGAATCAATACTAAAGGAAAGTCGCTAACGGCCTCTTGGGGCCTGGTATAGAGCAAGATAATGCAATTATCCGGAGTGATGTCAAACTTACTCATTCTCTCAGATTTAGATCTTTTATATGAATATGACTTCAGAAATTTCCCGGTTATATCATACTTAAGCAATCGCTGAGATGCATCATCATCAACTAATATCCAATCTTCATTATTTGAAATTCTTGTTCTGGAACTATTCCTTACATATTCTGTCGGGCCTTTCCCCTTTTTCCCGATTAGTGCTTTGAAAAAACCATCTCTGCCAAATAGCATTACCTGTCCTGGTCTGTATTGATTGCTAATAAGAAGATAATTCTCAGATACCTCAAATCGAGGTCGGGTAATAATACAGTCTGTTCTGGTCTCAAGCTTGATGTATTCGACCTCATCAACCAACTCTGAAAGATTGAATTCCTTGATATTTTTCTCACCATCCGCCAAATATATCTCAGTAATCGATGAATCATTACGATTTACACCGCAGGATACAAAAATCACCACTAGGAAAACTATTCTGAAAATATGGAGCATAAGTTTAACATTTAGTTCATCGGGAGATTATAAAGATAGATTATTCAGTAGACAATCCTGTTCAAAAAGACAACTAATACTGAGGTTCGCTGAGCAATACATTCTGGATGCTAATTGCCTGTATACCAGAAATATTCTATTATTGAACCAGTTTCCGGTATGAGGTGCTCTAAGGTCTCGGATTTTCTATTATTCCAATTTGTACTACACAACCTTGCCTAGCGGAATCTTGATAATCAGCCAGTTCCCCTCTGGATTGAAATTGATACCTTTTTCTTTGAAGTAACGAAGCCAAGTCGACTGATTCATAAGGAAGGCAGGGGATATGGGTATGTACAGGATGTTTTTTGCATCAAGCCAGAATCCTGCCGGAAAAAATAGTTCCATGGTTTTAAGAGAACCGGGTAATCGAAAAACTTCATGATTACTTTTTCTTATTATCAGATGATGAATTTCAGATTCCCCACCAGAAGCATCCTGATGTCTTATCATAAGATAAATCCACAACTTATTATCCAAGATGTTGTGTATTATCCAGGTTCTTCCATGATTGATCAGATCACGTCTCTCCTCAATTGCCATATCAGCCAAATCAGGGTACTGGGCACCATAATCGAACTTATATTTCAGTAAGGCTGTATCTTCCTCGATTTCGTAGATTCTTTGTTTGAATGGACGTGATAAAAGCAGATTACCCTGACATGTTACGAATAATGAAGTATAAGAAGAACCTCTCGGGAGTTCATCTGACTTTAAAAATGAGGCTGTAACCTTTAAAGTTGTTTTATCCACCCGGTGTATCAAATTCGGGAATAATGTACAATAAAAGTAATAATCCCCATTTTTGGGATGTTTAGCAAAATCGGCACTTTTCTCTTCGAATATTTGATTTGATTTGACAAAATTACCCTGGTGATCGTAAAAAAAGATTTTAGTTGATCCACGGGTTTCAATGAGGGCAAACCCATCCTGAATTACAACCATTTCCATTGAAGAAACATATTCACCTGGGCCCTTCCCAATAGAACCGATTTGTTTAACAAAATTTCCTGATGGGCCAAAATGATATAAGGGTTTACGTAAGTCGGAAATGAAATATCCATCCTCACTGAAAACCACGTTCCCACCTTCACTCAACAGGGCTTCTTGAGTATATTCCAAAGACAAGATAGTTGAATAGCTTAACAGAGTATCCAGATTAACCGGAATGAATTGTTCCGGATTAATTTTAATAGTTTTTGGATCAATGCTCTGTTGAGTTTTACATCCAGTGAGAATGGCGAAACATATTACAACCGCTATCCCCAGTTGGGAAAAATTTTTATTCAAAGTGTACCTTTCGTTTTTGTTCATATTTTACAATTGTTTTGCCATGTTTTTGCCAGGGGGGATAGCTAAATGTAGAGTTAATATGTTTAAACCACAAATTAAAACAAGCACAACAAGTTCACAAATAGTTTCGTTACTTTTATGTCCCCCGTTACAGCTTAAGACAAACTTAGACTTAAAAAACCATGTTGACTCAAAAGGATCACTTACCTCTGTGGCAATTGTCATTGTTGTTGATTATTGGCAGCATTTTGCTTTCTCAAACGAGCTGCAAAGAACTTGTTCAGGATGAATTTCCTGAATTCTCACCTGTGCCCACTGTCAACAGTTTTATTATTGCAGACAGTATTATCAAATTGCATATCTATCTTGCAGAAAAATTGGATTCAATTCAATTAAGCACGGTGGATGATGCTGAGATCGGGCTATTTGTGAACGGTGAGTTTGAAGAATTCCTCAACCCTAAAGGAGATGGCTGGTATCATTCAGCATCCAGTGTAAAAGCAGGATCTGTCTATAATTGCAAGGTAAACATAGAGGGTTACGAAGAATTGAGCTGTACTGATTCGATTCCTTTGCCAGATTCTATTCTCAGTATTGAGCATATCCTAAATGCTGGCAAAGACGAAGAAGGTCTTTCTTATCCTGCTTTAAAGGTTAGTTTTTCTAACGTGTCAAATAAAAGCCGGTATTACCAACTGATTATTAATCTCAGTAAATATGATACATGGCGATCTGCCTATTTGATGGATATAGTTGATCCGGTTCTATTATCTGAAGGTCTGCCGCTAATTGTTTTTAGCAATGAGAAAATAGAAACGGATTCTTATACTATGACGATAAATTACTCTACGGGCTCGTATGGTTCAACAAATCGTGAGCCCACTCGTATGCATTTGTATCCTTTCGTAATTGAGCTAAGATCTATTTCTTATGACTATTATCTCTATTTGAGGCAGTTATACCTGTACGAAAAAGGCAGGTTTCCAGAGTTTGGAGCGGGGACATCAGGGGTGTTTCCTCTTCATTCCAATATTGAAAACGGACATGGAATATTTGCAGGCTATTCAAAAACCCTGTCAGAAATTATTAATCCTGAAGACGACTCACAATGAAGATAAATAATCCTGGTTATCAGCTTATATTGTTTTTTTCTTTCATGTTGTTGTCTACTGGTGGTGCTTATAGCCAGACCAGAATCTCTGGATTTGTGAGAGATAAGGATTCCGGAGAACTACTGATCGGTGCTAATATTGTAAACCTTGAGAAGAGTAAGGGTACTGTTTCTGACAATAATGGATTTTTCTCTATTGTTGTGAAACCTCCATGTTCAGTTCAAGTGTCATTCGTTGGTTATAAAGAAGTCATATTAAAAATCCAATCCAGACAAAATAAGATGATTGCAGTTGAGTTGGAAACTTCTACTCAACTCGATGCAGTTGTCGTAAAGGCGAAACGACAGATTAAACCAAATGTTTCCACTTTGAGTAGCAAGGAATTGCAGCAAATTCCAACTCTTGGAGGAAAGCCGGATGTTTTGAAAAGTATGCAGTTACTTCCTGGTATCCAATCACAGAACGAGGGCACTAGCCGCCTGATTGTCAGAGGAGGAGACCCGGGCCAGAATTTGTATCTATTTGATGATGTACCTGTTATCTATGTCAACCATTTGGGTGGATTTATGTCCGTTTTTAATCCGGATATAATAACCTCTATAGACTTGTACAAAGGAGGTTTTCCGGCCCGATTTGGAGGACGATTATCATCAGTCGTAGACATAACTCAACGAGAAGGTGATCAGTCATCTTTAAAAGGATCATTTAGTATTGGGATTACTGATGCCTCATTTACTGTTGAAGGTCCGTTGAAGATGAAGAACACAAATTTCATTGTCACTGGAAGAAAAACGATGATTGATGCATTAATGGCCTCTTTCAGCAGGATCTCAGAGGGAAATGATTTTGTTGTTGCCTATGGATTTCATGATTTAAACGGAAAGTTCACCTGGAAACCTGATTCACACAACAGTGTTCATATTAACCTGTATCAGGGCGATGATTATCTCAATTACTGGTCGAGTGAAAAGGCTCGGAATTATAAAGAAAAAAGCAGGCTGAAGAATGTTTGGGGCAATTGGCTGACCTCTGCCCGGTGGAACCATGTATTCTCTCCAAGAGTATTTATGACCAATAGTCTCTCATACAGCAGATATCGTCTGCGAAACGATATGTCATTTTCAGTATCTGATTCAAGTGAGACTACTGAATTCGAGCGAAAATATCTGTCCTCGGTTGAAGATTTGTCTTTACGATCAAATTTGAAATTTCAGATTCTTGAAAACTGGTCTGCCAGTGCCGGGATACAAACTTCACTGCTGAAACACATACCCAATAATACCTACCAAACGAATTTTGATATTCAGCCGATCACTGAGAAATTGATAGGCATGGAGTCGGCGTTATTCCTGAATAATATAATTAATCTATTCAATCGCCTTGAAGCGAATCTTGGATTGCGAGGAGTTAATTACACCTCAAAAAATGTTCAGCATTTTTCATTGGAGCCAAGAGTAAATCTGGATTTCAGGATTAGCGACAACCATCATATCAATATGAGCTACATGAAGGTTTCACAGAATGCTCAGCTACTGGTTACTACCGGCAACATCATGAACAACGAAGTTTGGGTACCCACAGATTTAAGAATATTACCCGCGCAGAGTGAGCAAGTATCATTGTCATGGATTGGATCCTTTTATCAGAGTATGTTTGACACTGAATTATCGGTCTACCACAAGACTATGAATAATTTAGCCACATACAAAGAGGGATTTACAAACCTGATTGGTGATACTGATTGGCGTTCAAAGATCATTGCAGGAGGAAAAGGTGAGTCAATGGGCATTGAGTTTTTAATCCGAAAAAGTATTGGAGACTGGACAGGATTCGCCAGTTATGCCTGGTCGCATACTACTCGTTTATATCCTGAAATCAATAAAGGTTTAGAGTATCTGTACGAATTCAACCGCCCCCATACGGCTTCATTAAATATTAATCGTCGGTTTAATGATAAATGGTCACTAAACCTGACATGGGTGTATCAAACCGGCCTCCCATATACACCGGTAGTGGGTCGTCAGTACACGCTCAATACTAAACCAGATGCGAACGGCAACTTTGGGTATTATGAGGCTTTGCTGTACGGAGAACGTAATAGTGCTCATATGAAGAATTATCATCGTCTTGATGTTGGAGTGACCTACAATACAGTGACCAGAAACAACAGACCGGCCGCTTGGACTTTCTCCATTTACAACCTGTATAATCGTCACAATCCACTCTACTATTATTATAATACCGATGCAAAAGCTGACTATAACCGTCCTCAATATTGGTCTGAGTTTATGCCCACAAATCTGTATCAAATGAGCCTTTTCCCTATTATCCCTTCTGTATCCTATAAAGTTTTCTTTGATGAGAACCGGATAAAGAGAACAACAAAGAAGGTCAGGAAAGACCTCAAGAAGCAGATAAACCCGACTCCGAGAAAAGAAAAGAAATGGAGAATTCAGGCGGGCTACGGAGTTTTAAATGGCCTATATATTAAAGGCACTGGTCGAATACGGACGACTTATGGGAACTATCGACTTGAAAGCAATTACAGAATTCTTAAATTTCTGGGTGTGGGCGGATATTTGGGATATAGTCATTACACAACCACTGGGAATCCCAGCATCATGCCAGACTTTATCTATGAAAACAAAAACATCCCATATTTTGGTTTGAATGTCAATATGCATCTCATGCCGCTCATATTAAAAACCACCAACACAAGATTTGATGTTTATCTGAAAACCCACTACGGAGGGCCACTATTTCATTCTGTATCGGAAAACTTCATCCCAACGAATGGCTTTTACCCAAAGTTTGGTTTTGGAGCGGGAGCAAGCTTTTACCTGGATAAATATGTAGGGATTTTTGCCGAATATGAATACGCGAAGAAGATTTCTCCAACTCAAAAGACATTAATGAGATTTGGTGTAATTTGTAAATTTTGAGGTGCATGCACAAACCAGACATCAAGAGTTACTATATGAAAAGTACTAAACCTAATATCATGCTTAAAAGGAAATCAGTGAATTTATTTTGACTGAATACGATGTTGAATATACCATCAAGAGAGTAACCAACCTGCTTCACAGAATGGGTTTCAGTTATAAGAAGCCCAAGCATGTACCGGGAAAAGCGAATCAGGAAGCCAGGTGAGATATTCTAAGGATTGCAGGAAAACTGGTGAGATCTGTCTCAAATGTCCCGTTGGCCAAAGATGTTGTCCCCACCCCTTCTCCAAAGGAAATATTCGCGTTTGCTATTGGTTTATTAGTACCTATTTCCAGAATTCTTCCTGAGAATTGGG
>JAYEFL010000136.1:0-39059 GCA_034658635.1 Bacteroidota bacterium
ATATTTATCTGGTTAACAAGTTCTGAGCGTACAGGCCATACAGAAGTAGAGGCGGCGGCATGAATTATGAATTCACACGTTTTCATCTCTGATTCATAGCTGTCGGGATCAAGAATGTCTCCGGTGATAATGCGAATCGGTAATTGGTCGATAGTAAATGTTACTGAGCCTTTCTCCACAAGGCATACAATCTCATAATTCCTGTTAAGTAACTCCCGGATAATATTACTACCGAGTAGTCCGGCTCCACCGGTGATAAATACTTTGCTCATTCAGATAGTTTCAGATAGCCAAATTTAGTAAAAATAAAAAAGGCGCTAAAAAGCGCCTTTTATTAAGTATTCTGGTGAACTACTATTTGTTACATTTCAATGTATGTTCAATTTCGTATTGAGCATTCTCTTTAAACTGTCCATAAAGGGCATTTTTATAGGCTTCACAAGCAGCATTTTTATCTCCCTTACCTTTAAAAGAAGTACCAAGATTGAAATAATGCTTTGCTTTTTTGTCAGCTTCGTCTTTTTCCACCAACAAACCTCTGTTAGCAGCTTCAATTGCTTTATCCCACTGCTTCAGTTCATTTTGGGCGGTGGCAATATAGAAGAATAGTTCACTATTCTTTTGATCATATTTCAAAGACTTCTCAAGGAAGGGTATTGCATCTGCTGGTTTGCCTCCGGTTGTTAGTTTGGCACCTGCGCTTAGAAAGGTTGATGCTGCAGACTTATTAATACGCTTTTTGTAATTATTATCACGACTGTTTTTTGCCGCAACCAGACCTTTGTCCATAATAGCTTCAAAAGCGGGAAGATCTTTTTGCTTCTTTCTAACCAAGCCAATGTAGTAATAAGCTTTAGCATAGTCAGGGTCAATTTCAATGGCTTGCTGCATAGCACTTGCAGCCTCTTCATATTCCTTTTTCTTATAATGACCTCCACCTATCATATAATGTAGTTGTGGTAACATTTTTTTTGCCTTTCTTTCAACTTCAGGAGTCTCATATTGCTGAGCTACTTTTATTGCTTCTAAGTAGGCAGGAATAGCAGCTGTATATTTCTTTGCAGAAGCATAGCCGTTACCCACATTGAAATACAATTCGGGTAGTTTCAACCCAGCCATCATTTTCAAATCATCTGCATCTTCACCAATCTGGTCACAAATCTCAAGACAGGATTTTACGGATGTAATTGCAGCCATTGGATCAGAAGTTTGCAATGCAAGAGCATTATTAAATGCTTCTGATGCCTTGCTTATGTCTTGTGCATGATTAGTTCCGATAAAACCAGCAATCAGGATTGTCATAAAAATAACACGCGTCAACACCTTACTCTTCATAATACTTAACGTTTTCAAATTCAACAAATTAGGATTATTCCCATTTTTCAGCGTGTAAAGATATAAAGATTCATTAGAAATCAAGGAGTTAATACAAACCACATCTACATAGCTATGAAAAAGTTGTACATATGTTCATATTTCTAATCTTCAATTTCTTTCAGAATTTTTTCCACCTCTGACTCAGCATTATGGAGCTTCTTCTTGCAGGTTTTGATAAGTTCTGTCACCCTCTTTAATTTTCCAGCCAGTTCATCAACATCGAGTTCCTGGTTTTCAATTCGAGCAAGGATAGATTCAATTTCCTCGACTGCTTTGTTGTAACTAATTTCTTTTGTTGCCATATCTTTCTAATAACCATATTTTTTTCCTGTAAACTTCTCAACCTGAATTGCCATAATCTTCACATTCTTAATGGCAGGTTCAGAAAATTCAAAGTCTTCACCAGCATATTTTCGCATAAACTCTTTCATTATCTGATACTTTTCATCATAGTCTTCGATAAATTGGATTTTGCCAAAGGCATTTACACTTTTATACTTCATACCCCATGAACAAGCAACTTGCTGATGCCTGTGAAAGAGTTCGTTGCCAGTATTAAAATTGATGCAAACCTTTGGGTTCTTTTCGATGAGCTCAAGTTTATACCCCACATTGTCAGAGTGCAAAAAAATCGTTTCATCGCGTATTGAGAAATTAAAGGGCAAAACATAAGGCTGGTCTCCATCTGTCATCCCAACATAACATACTTCCGCTTCATCAATGATTGCCTGCATTTCTTTCCACTTCGTAATTTCCCTGTTTCTCAATATCATAGCATTCTGAATTTATTCAACACTGGATCGTAGTTTGCCGTTCTTGAGCAGGGTGACGATTTTGTCTCCGGTATTAAGCTCTGAAGAATCTTTAATAGCTTTCCCATTGAAATAAGTGATTGAATATCCTTTTTTTAGAATATTTAAGGGATTAAGATACTCTGCTTCTCTGGATAGTAAATCCAGCCGGTGTTTTTCCTTATCAATAGTCTTGTCAAACAGATGAGATATTCTTTGAATAAGATGCTCCTGTTTAGTTTCGATGAAGCCAAGATAATATTGAGAGATCTTCGACAAATTTCCTTCCATTTGGTTTATTGGGTCGCTAAGGTGTTTAATGAACCGGACACTCAGGGAATTTGTCAGAATTGCTTTTTCTCTTAGAGAACTTTTTTGTGCTTGAGTGAAAGATTGAGTGTTTAGTCTGATGGAATGAGTTAATTGTATGAGTCGATTCCTTTTCTCAAGTAATTGATTCCTGGCTTTCATGGTAATCTGATCTTTAAGCCATTCGAGTTCAGATTCAAAGAGCTCGGCCTGATCAATCAGGAATGCAGCAGCTGCTGTTGGTGTTTTACACCTGGTGTGTGCCACTTCATCAATTACAGAATCATCTCGTTCATGGCCAATACCCGTAATAATTGGCATAGGGAACTGGGTAATGTAATAGGCCAGGTCGTAATCATCCAGATAACTGAGATCTGTTTTCGAACCGCCACCTCGGATAACTACAACTACATCGAAGATGTTTTCATATTCTGCTACCCGATCCAGAGCCTGTATGATCGATCCGGATGTTTGATCTCCCTGCATACTGGCATGAAATAGCTTCCAGGTAAAATGGTATTGACCAGCATTGCTTACAAGTTGATTGCAGAAATCTTCATACCCGGCAGCTGAAGAGGAGGATATTACAGCAATAGTTTGAGGAACCCTTACCATTTCCAGTTCCTTGTTCATGTCAAGTACCCCGACTTTTCCTAATTCACGTATTATTTCGGCTCTGTGTCTTGCTTGGTCTCCAAGGGTGTAGCTTGGGTCAATGTCTCTTACATTCAGGCTTATACCATAGAGTTCATGAAAGTCTATCTGAACTTTCAACATAACTTTGAGTCCTGCTCGCAAATCCTGCCCGGTTGAACTCTTAAAAAAAGCACTTATTCTATTATATGATGACGCCCAAATAGTCCCCCTTATGGTGGCTATTATCGTCTCTCCATGTGCCTCCTTTTCTATAAGTTCAAGATAACAGTGGCCACTCCGGTGGGGATTAAACTGATTAATTTCTGCAATTACCCACACTGGCATCACAAAACCCTCGCGTAGTGTATTTTTAATCCGGGAGTTTAGTTTATGCAGGCTGATTGCATCAGTAACTTGCATTAGGTATTATTGAGTTTGTTTGATGATTCGACTGCTTTGGAAGCCATCCTTGGTAATTATCCGGAGCAAATAATTACCTGCTTTCAGGTCTGTGAGATTAGAAAGACGAATTCGATGGAAGTTAGTATAACCTGGATCAACTGTTTTAGCGTAGACGATTTTGCCAAGAAGATCGATTATTCGAATTTCAAATTCCTGTGGAGTAGGTGCGTAGTAATCAATATTCAGATAAGAGGTGAAAGGATTCGGAAAACTTCTGATAATATTCTCACTGCCAGCAGCTGAGGTATCAATACCCTGAGCTCCAAAAAAAGCTTTGCTATAGTCAGGGATTCCGTATCCCAGTAATGAGTCAGGTTGGCTTGCCTGTGACGAACTTTGTTCTATGATTTCGATAATCTGCATGTTGTTAAGCGACTTATTCGATTGCCATAAACATGCTGTCATTCCACAGATTATAGGAGAACTATATGAAGTTCCATTGCCAAAAAAGACTGTTCCCTGACTCCCAGCAACTGCCGCCCCGGATCCCTGGGCGCAAACATTAGGCTTAATTCTTCCATCGTAGGTTGGTCCGGTTGAACTAAATGCGGCATACACTCCCTGAGCATCAACTGCGCCTATAGAAAATACACTGTCGCCGTCAGCCGGAGCCCCGATATAATGCCATTCTCTTGCTCCCTCATTGGATGCACTGGTAACAACCAGTATGCCTTTAGCCGCTGCAATATCAGCTGCCTGGGTAATTATGGTAGTATTACCATCCATATCCATGTAAGTGTAATTCATAGATGTGTCGTCGAAAGTAGTATAGCCTAATGAGCTGTTAATCAAGTCGACACCTGCGCTGTCGGCAAATTCAGCACCAGCCACCCAGTTATCCTCTTCTATCCGGAACTCAGAAGCTCCATCTTCTGTTCTTAATAAAATATAACTTGCCTTTGGGGCTGTTCCAACGAAGCTACCGGGCATATTGGCCCCCATGAGTGATAGTACCTGTCCGCCATGGTTGTGAGAGTTGAAACTTAATGGAGTTCCTTTTACAAAATCCCAGTGGTCCAGAATCTGATTATTATACCATAAACTATCGAATGCAGGATTGATATTCACATTGGTAAAACCTCCATCCAAAACAGCAATTATCATTCCCTGACCATGAAATCCCTGGTTATGAAGTATATGTCCCATAATCATTCCAGTTTGCTCTGACGCAAAACCATAATCGAAGAATGTTGTATCAGTGCCACCGGGGTTCATATAACCTGCAAGTTTGCCAAGTTTTTCTAATTTGATATCAGGATAGCTGGATTGCAGAGTTTTCACCATCTTGATTTGTGCCACAAAAGGTAAGGCTCTGATACTGTCAAGCAAAGCACTGTTATCAGTTTGTATACTAATGCCATTAAACCATTTGGAAGAATGGATGATGTTTACACCGAAATCAAAAACAGCCTGAACATACTCGGGATTCACGGGTTTGTCTTGTTCAATAATAGCAATATTATACCTGTTTCTTCTGTCAATAGCACGATAGGACAAAAACTCTTCAGGTTGATCAATGGAGTAGGGACTATTCACTTTGTCTGTGAACTGAACCCAGTATTTATCCGGACCAGTTTGTGCATTTAGGTTGCTTATAATGAAGAGCAAAATAAGAAAAGCTGTATATCTCATCGAAGGAAAAGATTAATTTCTAAAATATTTTGAAGGCTGCTCCAGGTATGACAATGGATCTTTGAGAATTAGCCTGTTTTTCTCGTATTGCTCAAAACTTTGTCTTTGAATACTATCCATGACTTCAGGATTTTGCAGTTTGCCCTGAGAGTAGATTAATTCGTAATCTAACTTTCCATCAGCTTTGAAATACTGCCATTTTCCATCCTTCAAGCCATTTTTGTACATGCCATTTATTTCAATTATTCCCCGGAAATTAAAAACCCGGTATGCTCCGTGCATTTGACTTGCAAAATAGTTAATTTCTGCCTTTTTTCTTCCTTGCTCATCATAAAGAATTTGTAGTCCCTGTAACCTGTTAAGTATCCAGTTTGTATTTTCCATGAGGTTTCCATTAGCATAATAACGACTGGCAACTCCATGAATATTATCCTGCTTGTAGGTGATTCTCAAGATTAAATCGTTTTTGACTGAGAAAAATGACCAAATCCCTGCTTTTTTCTGGTGAATGTAAGGACCTTTGGCTCTGAGAATACCTTCTTCATCAAAAATTGCAGCATGAACCAGCAGACTATCGGGGTGACGATTTAGTGTGGCTTTCGTAATTCCGCTGGGGTAATACCTGTTTAGAGTTCCAACTGGAAGGTTATTGAAGAAGTATCCTTCATATTGAATTTGTCCGTTCGGATGGTATTTTATCCAATAGCCGGTTCTATTCCCTTGCTGGTCTTTCTGGTTTACTGTATCATTCTGACCAGATATAGACTGGATGAATATCATGAATAAAAACAGACTGATAACAGGTTTCATACTGTGATATTTTATGTAAAAATAAAAAATGGTTGTGGGATTACCCCACAACCATTTCAAATTATACTAAAAAAAATTATTATTTTTTGCTCAGGTAGTCAGCAACTCCTTCTGCAGTTGCTTTCATAGCAGTATCGCCTTCTTTCCAGTTGGCTGGACAAACCTCTCCATATTCTTCAAAATGCTGCAAAGAATCAACCATTCTGAGAGCTTCATCAACTGAACGGCCAAGAGGAAGATCATTGATAAGGGAATGACGAACTACACCACTTTTGTCGATAAGGAATAGTCCTCTGTATGCCACTGGTGCACCTTCAAAGACCAATTGCCCTTCCTCATTGTAATCATATTCACCTGCCAATACGCCATAGTTTTCTGCAATGGTTTTACTCAGGTCAGCTACAATGGGATACTTAACTCCTTTGATTCCTCCATTATTCGGCTCAGTGTTTAACCAGGCCCAGTGTGAAAACTCAGAATCTATAGAGCAACCAACTACAGCCACTCCACGCTTTTCAAATTCTTCAATTTTTTCCTGGAAAGCCAGGAGTTCTGTCGGACAAACAAATGTGAAGTCTAAAGGATAGAAAAAGAAAATTACTTCTTTTTTACCAATGAATTGCTCCAAAGAGAAATCTTCAGCGAATTCGCCACCGTTTACTACTGCTTTGGCTTTAAATACAGGTGCTTTTTTACCTATTAGTGATTCCATGCGTTTTTTGATTAGATTGTAATGATAATAAAATTGTAATGATTACAAAGATAGTAATTATTCTGTTTAATTATCTTTTATTTCTTCAAAATCTACATCTGTAAC
Source organism: Bacteroidota bacterium (assembly GCA_034658635.1). Classification (GTDB taxonomy): domain Bacteria; phylum Bacteroidota; class Bacteroidia; order Bacteroidales; family UBA12481; genus JABHCC01. Next base: position 6,835 of record JAYEFL010000136.1, read on the forward strand.
TTCCTGATCACTACCTCCGCCAGAATTCCCAGGATCTTGCGCCTGAGCTTCGGCTGCTGGTCCTGCCCCTGGGGCTCCCTCTGCTTGTTGACCCTGCTTATACATTTCTTCTGATGCTGCCTGGAAAACCTGATTCAGATCATTGCTAGCTTGTTCAATAGCATCTAAATCCTGTGATTTATAAGCTTCTTTGAGTTTTGCTAAAGCATCTTCAATTGGTTTCTTTTTCTCTGCAGGAAGTTTATCACCAAATTCCTTAAGTTGCTTTTCCGTTTGAAAGATTAAGCCATCAGCTGCATTAAGTTTGTCAACTTTCTCTCTTTGCTTAGTATCCTCATCAGCATATTTGTCAGCCTCTTCTTTCATGCGCTTAACTTCATCATCACTAAGTCCTGATGAGGCCTCAATTCTGATTTTCTGCTCTTTACCAGTCCCTTTATCCTTGGCAGTTACATTCAAAATACCGTTAGCATCAATATCAAATATGACTTCAACCTGAGGAATGCCTCTTGGTGATGGTGGTAAACCATCTAAATGAAATCTTCCGATAGTTTTATTTTGGTTTGCCATTGGACGTTCACCCTGTAGAACATGAATCTCAACGGATGGTTGGTTATCAGCTGCAGTAGTAAATGTCTCAGTTTTTTTTGTTGGGATCGTAGTATTGGATTCAATAAGCTTCGTAAAAACGCTGCCAAGTGTTTCAATACCAAGCGATAGTGGGGTGATGTCAAGAAGTAATACATCTTTAACTTCTCCGGTAAGAACACCTCCCTGAATAGCAGCACCAACTGCAACTACCTCATCAGGGTTAACTCCTTTTGAAGGAGCTTTGCCAAAGAATTTTTCAACGATTTCCTGTATAGCCGGAATCCTGGTGGAACCTCCAACAAGAATTACTTCATCAATATCACTGGTTGAAAGACTGGCATCAGCAAGAGCTTTCTTGCATGGCTCTATTGTAGCCTGAATAAGCTGATCACTCAGTTGTACAAATTTTGCTCTTGATAATGATCTTACCAGGTGTTTTGGAACTCCGTCAACTGCCATAATATATGGCAGGTTGATCTCAGTGCTTGATGAGCTTGATAATTCAATTTTTGCTTTTTCTGCACCTTCTTTCAGCCTTTGAAGAGCCATTGGGTCTTTTCTAAGGTCAATTGCTTCATCACTTTTGAACTCTTCTGCCAGCCAGTCAATAATTATCTGGTCAAAATCATCTCCTCCGAGGTGAGTATCTCCATTAGTAGATTTAACTTCAAAAACACCATCGCCAAGCTCCAGAACAGAGATGTCAAAAGTTCCACCTCCTAAGTCAAACACAGCTATAGTCATGTCCTGACCTTTTTTGTCAAGACCATAAGCCAGAGCAGCTGCTGTTGGCTCATTGATGATTCTTTTAACGTTTAACCCGGCAATTTCACCTGCTTCTTTTGTTGCCTGCCGTTGTGAATCATTAAAATAGGCAGGAACTGTGACGACCGCATCAGTAACTTCCTGACCAAGGTAATCTTCAGCTGTTTTTTTCATTTTTTGCAAAACCATTGCTGAAATTTCCTGAGGAGAATACTTCCTGTCGTCAATAACAACTCTGGGTGAATCATTTTCACCTTTTACAACTTTATATGGTACCCGGCCTACTTCTTTTGAAACATTGCCAAATTTCTCACCCATGAAACGCTTGATAGAATAAGCGGTTCTTGTTGGGTTGGTAATGGCCTGCCGCTTTGCGGGGTCTCCAAATTTTCTTTCTCCATTATCAACAAATGCTACCATCGATGGGGTAGTGCGTTTGCCTTCACTGTTAGGAATAACAACTGGCTCATTTCCTTCCATTACAGATACACAGGAGTTTGTTGTGCCGAGGTCAATTCCGATTATCTTACTCATTGTTATGCTATTTTGTAATTTATTTCAATAATTGTTCTTTTGCCGTTCAATCATTGTGCCAAGTGGGTTTTTTACCTATCCTATGAAAAATTGACATTTTTTTGCCTGGAACTCCATCAAGAATCCGACAAAATGTCAAAATGTCTGAATATTCTATCTATTATAGTAATCATCAGTACTGTCAACAAAACCCAAATGACTGGTGAATTGGCCCCGGGCTATTGAATCAATAGAAGGAAAGGTGAGTGCTTTGCCTTTGATCTCTTGCTGATATCGTGCTGAAAAAATACCAATACCATTAGAGATATTGGAATAAATAGGTCTTTCTGTCATCATGTTATGGTCAGGATCGTATACTTCCATGTATGTGTACAGATCCTCACCGCCAACTGTAAAGATGATATCAAATGCTTCCTTTTCAGCAATCCGGCGGATTCCATTTTCGGGTGGAGGGATTTTCAGGGCAAGGAAGGCGTAAAATCTTTTATGATTAACAAGGGTTTCCATTCTTTCTCCTCCCTCGGCATGCAGGCTTGAGAAATGAGCAATTGACCAAATTTGTTCTTTATGGATTGTATCACGTCCGAATACCTCCAGATAATTAAATCTGAATTGTAAAAAATATATTCGTGCATTAGGAGATGAAACCCATTCGACTTCGAGATAGTTATTATAGGCAGAGAAATTTATTGATTGTCGTGTGAAGAAAGGCTTGATAATCCGGATGCCATCAACCAGCAAGGTAGTGGCAGTAATATCTTTACCTGTTTCAGGAATGTGGATTTTGATTCTATATTCACTAGCCCCATCAAGTTGCCCCATGGTGCTGTACAATAAGGGTTTGTGATAGGCGAAAATTCCGGAATCTTTCCTGATGGAATCTGATAAGGTCATATCCATCGATGAAACAAATTCATCATCGTTCCATCTTTCTAAAACAATATCGGCCTGCTTATAATGGATAGAATCTGCTTCGATGGCCATTTCGTAAGCATTCTTTGGTCCTGCAAAAGATTTCTCCAATCGCAAATAGTGGATGGAATCATTTTGGTTCAGGATGCAGTAAACAACTGGTATGTCTTTATATGGCGCAAGCAACTCTAAGTCATTCCTGCAATTTGTCAGGAGAGAAAATAGTAATATTATATAGAGTAACTTTCTGAACATAATACATTACGTTGTTGAAGACTGCTTAGTACTGAGACTCATTGCAAAAAGAATTTTGTATTTTTGCATCGCGATTAAAAGTAGGTAAAAGCCTCATAATTATTAAATTTTGCAAGATGTCAATTCATAAACAGGTAAGACGAGTGACCACTCACGTGCTATATGAGATGAAAGCGCGGGGTGAGAAGATAGCCATGTTGACTGCATACGATTATTCTATGGCCAGGATTCTGGATTCAACCGGAATTGATGTAATTCTGGTTGGTGACTCAGCGTCAAATGTAATGGCTGGGCATGAGACTACAATACCGATTACTTTGGATCAGATGATTTATCATGCAGCTTCTGTAACGAGAGCAATAAACAGGGCTCTTGTGATAGTGGATCTTCCGTTTGGAACATATCAGGGCAATTCTAAAGAAGCTTTGTCATCTGCTATCCGGATTATGAAAGAAACAGGAGCAGCTTGTGTTAAAATGGAGGGTGGAAAAGAAATCCTGGAATCCATAAATAGAATTCTATCAGCCGGAATACCGGTTATGGGGCATTTGGGATTGACACCCCAGTCTATTCATAAGTTCGGAACCTATGTTGTAAGAGCCAAGGAAGAGAATGAAGCAAAAAAATTGATGGCAGATGCCAAACTTCTGGAAGAAGCGGGTTGCTTTGCTCTGGTTCTCGAAAAAATTCCTGCCAAGCTGGCTCAGCAGGTGAGCTCTGAAGTCCGTATTCCAACTATTGGTATTGGTGCCGGGCCTCATGTTGATGGCCAGGTGCTGGTGTTACATGATATGTTGGGTATTACACAAGACTTTTCACCAAGATTTTTAAGACGCTACCACAATCTGTTTGCTGAAATAAAGGGAGCTGTAACAGCTTATGTGGATGATGTTAGAAGTTTAGATTTTCCAAATGAAAAAGAACAATATTAATTGTGCAGATATTATACGAAGATAATCACATCATAGCTGTTAATAAATTTAACGGAGAATTAGTTCAGGGAGATAAATCAGGAGATAGCTCACTTGACAAGGAAGTTAAAGAGTATATAAAAAAGAAGTACAAAAAGCCTGGAGATGTATACCTGGGCGTTGTTCACAGACTTGATCGTCCGGTGAGCGGAATAGTCATTTTTGCAAGAACAAGTAAGGCTCTGACCAGGCTTAATAAGATGTTTCAGGAGCATCAAATAAGGAAAACATATTGGGCAGTGGTTGGAACACGCCCTGATAAAGAATCAGGAGAGCTGGTTCATCACATGCTGCGGAATGCAGAGAAGAATAAATCCACTGCTCATATTTCCCCTAAAAGAGGTACAAAAGAGGCCCGACTGAAATATGAACTACTTGGAGTAACCAATAATTTCTTCTTGTTGGAAGTTGATCTCCTGACGGGCAGACACCACCAGATTCGTTCTCAGCTATCGAGAATAGGTTGTTCGATAAAAGGGGATTTGAAATATGGTTCCAGAAGATCAAACCCCGGTGGAGGAATCCACCTGCATGCACGAAAAGTCAAATTTATACACCCGGTAAGTAAGGAAGAGATTGAAATAATTGCCAGTCCTCCTCAGGATCCACTCTGGCAGGAATTTATAGATCAGCAAGGAGGTTAAAAAGAAAATTTGAGAGGCAGAAGCGTTTGAATAGTTGAGGTTTTGTGAATACGGTTTTGTCCAACCATCCATGTTTCAATAGCTTGCTTGCCACGCTCTTCACTTTCCATCATCACCTGTCTGCAGGATCCACATGGATAAGCAGGTTCTTTTACCAATTTTCCATTTTCGAATGCTGCCAGAACCATTTTGCTTACAGCTATATCAGGTTTTAAACCATTAACATAAAATAAAACTGCCCGCTCAGCACAGAGTCCGGAAGGGTAAGCCTTATTCTCCTGATTGCTGGCAGTATAACGACTACCATCCGCGAGCAGAATTGCCACCCCAACCTGAAATTTAGAATATGGTGCATAAGCTTTTTCAGCAGCTTCAGATGCCATTTTAATCAAATTCTGAATTTCATCAGGACATTCAGAGACCGAGCTAAACTCCTCATAGGTTAATCGTAATTCCTTTATGACCATTCAATTGGTTTTTTTCCAAAAGTACAAAAAATGAATCAGTCTTAATCCTGTTAAAAATTCCTTATTTTTGGCTCCCGGATAATGATAAATTGCAACATATGATAATCAGATATTCTTTCGTTCTGGCTTTGTTCTTAAGTTTAAGCCACCCAAATGGTTTTGGCCAAAATCACGATGCCAGGGCAGACTATATCAAGAAGTATGCAGACCTTGCCGTAGAGGAAATGAAAAAAAGTGGAATTCCGGCAAGTATAACTATGGCCCAGGCCTTATTGGAGTCAAATAATGGGATTAGCGATCTCGCTTTTACAGCCAGGAACCATTTCGGGATAAAATGTCATAAAACATGGACAGGCAGGCGTTTTTATTATGATGACGATAATCGGCACGATTGTTTTCGTGTCTATAAGAAAGTTAAGGATTCATACAGGGATCATTCATTGTTTTTAATGACCCGGCCAAGATATGCTTCCTTGTTTGAATTGGATCCGAAGGATTATAAGGCTTGGGCCAGAGGACTGAAGGCTGCTGGCTATGCTACGAATCCTAAGTATGCTGATATGCTGATTACTATTGTGGAGGATAATAATCTGGATAGGCTGGATAGCTGGATCCCTCTTTCGAGAACCCGAAAAGCTGATCTTGTATCAACGCCAAAACCCACAACTTTACCAGAGTCTATTCCTGAGTTGCCCATATATACAAGAAATCGGATTAAATTTGTAGTAGCAGATTCTGATGATACTGTTGAAAAACTGACTGCAGAGTTAAACAAGTTTCGCTGGGAGATCAGAAAATATAATGAAATCCCCAGGCGTGGAGAAATTCAAACAGGACAAATTGTATACCTGCAACCAAAAAGAAACAAAGCCGCGAGAGGGTTTGATATACATTGGGTGCAAGAGGGAGATAGCTGGTACAGTATTGCCCAGCATTATGGTATAAAGCTGAAACGTCTCTACAAACGCAATCATGTCCAGCCAGGTACCCAGGTAGAGATAGGAGAGAAGGTCTATTTGAGAGGGAAAAACAAAAAAACTTAGCTCTGATAACTTGTAAGGGCACACGGCCGTGTGCCCCTGACGAAGTAAGGGCACACGGCCGTGTGCCCCTGACTACTCCACTTTCAAAATCTGCCCCCTGTATCCCCTTAGAAAATCCTTAACTTCCATTTGTCGTTTTCCTTCTGGTTGAATACGTAATAATCTTATAGTCTTGCTTGTGGTGCCTACCAATAAGTAACCATTATGCATGATTAATACTTGACCTGGATCTAATTCCGGTGATGAATCATGGATCTCTGATCTGAAAATTTTAATCTGGAAAGTGTTATCATTCTGATCGAAGAAGCGGGTCCATGCTGCCGGGTAAGGGGATAAACCCCTTATTAGATTGTGTATAAGTGAGGCAGGCTGACTCCATTGAATCTTGCAATCCTCTTTGAATATTTTTGGAGCTGGTTTAATTTCTTTTTCATAAGCGCTCAAGGATTGGGGCTCTGGTATAATGGTCTGATTGACAATTGCATTCACTGTCTTAATAGTCAGGGCCGAGCCAGTCTCCATGAGGATGTCATGCAATTCGCCAGCTGTCATGTTTTCATGAATAGCTATTTTTTCCTGGAGGAGAATATTTCCGGTATCAATCTGGTGATTAAGGAAAAAAGTTGTGATACCTGTTTCTTTTTCACCATTTATGAGAGCCCAATTAATTGGAGCAGCTCCCCTGTATTGTGGTAGCAGAGATGCATGAAGATTAAAAGTACCCATCGGCGGCATGTTCCAGACTTGCTCTGGTAGCATCCTGAAAGCAACCACGACAAAAAGATCAGCATTCAGACTTCTGAGCTCTTCAAGAAAAGCAGAATTCTTAAATTTTTCTGGTTGCAGCACAGGGATATTGAATTTATTGGCTTCTATCTTAACAGGAGAAAGACGTAGCTTTTGTCCGCGGCCTGCCTGACGGTCAGGGGCTGTAATTACTCCTACAACCTGATGTTTGCTCTCAATAAGTTTTTTCAGTGATTCCACGGCAAAGTCGGGTGTCCCCAAGAAAACTATTCTGCAACTAATATTATCACCAGGGTTTTGCACTATTTATCTTTTAATGGGAACAAGGGTGAGAAGTGAAGAAAATGCCCCATTCTTTCCTGCTTGGTTTTAAGGTAAAATTCATTGTGTGGATTTGGCTCCACCACTAAAGGAATGTTTTCTTTAATTAACAGTCCATATCCCTCCAATCCGGCTCGCTTTGTAGGATTGTTAGTCAGTAGTTTTATTTGTTTCACCCCAAGATCACGAAGGATCTGAGCACCTACACCATAATCTCTTTCGTCTGCATCAAAGCCAAGATTCAGATTTGCTTCAACAGTATCCTGACCTTGCTCCTGGAGCTTATATGCCTTTATCTTATTGAATAGGCCAATACCTCTGCCTTCCTGGTTCATGTAGACTACAATTCCTTTGCCTTCTTTCTCAACTAGTTGCATCGCTCTGTGAAGCTGTGGCCCGCAATCGCATCTTAAAGATCCGAAGATATCTCCGGTAACACAGCTGGAATGTACTCTGACCAGAGTGTCCTCTTCTGGATTTATATCTCCTTTGACCAGGGCAACATGTTCCAGACCATTTGATAACTGTCGATACGGGATTAATTTAAACTCTCCAAACTCTGTTGGAAGTTCTACTGTTTCACCACGTTGAATCAAACTCTCCTGTTGTATCCGGTATCCAATCAAATCCTCGATGCTAATAATTCGCAAGTCAAACTTTTCAGCGATTTCGAGGAGCTCTGGCAGACGAGCCATAGATCCGTCATCATTCATTATCTCAACAAGAACGCCGCCGGGCTGAAGTCCTGCCATGCGGGTCAGGTCAACTGCAGCCTCTGTATGTCCTGCTCTGCGTAACACCCCTTTTCCCAATGCTTTAAGCGGGAAAATGTGGCCTGGGCGACCAAAATCAGTTGCTCTTGCTTTGAGATCTACAAGCGCCTGTATAGTTTTTGCTCTGTCTGCAACCGAAATACCTGTTGTACACCCCTTTCCTAGTAAATCTACTGAGATCGTAAATGGCGTGGCATGCAGAGATGTGTTTTTGCCGACCATCAACGGCAGATCAAGCACATCACATCTTGATTCAGGAAGAGGTACGCAAATTAATCCACGACCATACCTGGCCATGAAGTTTACGGTTTCTGGAGTAGTAAGCTCTGCAGCGGCAATAAAATCTCCTTCATTCTCTCTATCCTCATCATCCACTACAATGATGATCTCACCATTTTTAATAGCCTCTACTGCCTCTTCTATAGAGCTTAAGTTGCTACTGATTGCGTTTTGTTGGTTCCCAGACATTTGATTTAACTCCCTTTCCATATCTAATGAATCCAATGAACAGTGCCAGATTCATCGCGCAAAAGTGGGTAATAAAACGGAATAAATAAATGTGAATATTCACCTTTTTGAGAAAATAGTCAAAAACAGGTATAATTAGCAGGCCTGCATACGAAGTAAGCAGGACAAAATAAAATAAACTACCTATGCTTAAATAAACGAGGCTGATAAATGCAAACAGGAAAAGAAAGGGGCCTGTCCAGCGGATTACTTTATGACTCAAAAAGGAAAAAGCAAGACCCGACCATGGTGGCAAAAGCAATTTCCAGAATCTGAAAAGGTTTTGAAAATTCCCTGTGGCGATCCTGACCTTCCTGCGATATTCAATAGACAGATCATTTGAAACATCTTCAAAAACAAATGCTTCCGGATTGTTGATCGCTTTGAATCCTTTTTCCAGTACCACCATGTTCAAGTAGAAATCATCAACAAGGTAGTTGTATGGAACTGGCTCAAAAAGAGTTTTCCGTATAGCAAAACATCCACCAAATGGTCCCATCATTGTTCCCCATAAAGTGCTTTCATGGTGTTTAATAGCAACTTCTCTTGAGATATAGGCTTTTTCCTGCATAGAGATACCTGTCTGACGTGCTCCTTTGTTGATCATCTGAGTATCTACGAGCCCAACCTCAATATCTGTAAAAGGATTAATCAATTCTTTCAATGTGCTTTTATCAAAGATCACATTTGCATCTGTTAAAACCAGAATCTCACCTTTTGCACTTGCAATCAGCTGGTTGATGATGTTAGGTTTTCCTTGTCTGATGGAGAAGGGGTAGAATCTCAGAATATCAGGATGAAGTCTGCTTAGCCGTGTGAGTATCTTGTCTGTTTGGTCATCTGAACAATCTGAGCCTACCAGAATCTCGTAATATTTTTGATCGAAGTCAGAAGACAGGATACTGTTAATCTTTTCTTCAATAAGCTTTTCTTCATTATAGGCAGACATCAGGATGCTGATAAATACCGCATCGGAATTGCTGCTCTGATTTTTTACTTGTTTTCTGATTCTTGATAACAGGGAAAGTACGACTGGAAATATCACATAGCTATGGAAAATTAATCCAACGCTAAGCCAAAATACTATTTCAGTTATTACTTTCATGATCATTCAGAAATTTAATAAAGTCACCAATAAGTTTTTTATTTTCGAAATGATTTTGGACAAAGGTAAAAGCATTTTGACTGATTTCCTTAATAAGAAGAGGATTAGCATGCAGATTAATCAGAGCCTGTGCAAATTCGTCAGGATTGTCTCGAATCATAATGGATTCATTATCAGTGGCTTCAATTCCTTCGACTCCTATTGATGTTGTTACGATTACCCGTGCCTGAGCCATGGCTTCAACTATCTTAATTCGCATGCCACTACCAAGCCAGAGTGGGACAATATGCACAGGGAAATCACTAATAAAATCATCTGCAGAATCAACTTCTCCGTGATAAGAGATGTCAAATTTGTTGATTCTTCTGATAAACCAATCAGGAGCATTACGACCAGCCAGATGGAATTCTGCACTGGGATATTGCAGTTTAACGTGTGGCCAGACCTGTTCAAGAAACCAAAGAATTCCCTCTTGGTTTGGCGACCAATCCAGAGCTCCTAAATGAGCAACCAGGAGAACATCACTTACCTCGATTTCCTGGCAAATATCCTTAATGACTATTCCGGTTGGCAAGGCTAAAGACGGCTTCTTGTTGCCAAGTTGATTGAAAGCCTTCTCATCTCTGCTTGTAATTGGAACTAAGAAGTCATATTCATTTAGAGAACTAATCTCAAGTTTGCGAATTCTTTTGGCCAAAACAGAAAAATATTTCTTTTTTAATCCTTTGACCTGATCAGCTGTTCTCTGCCATATTTCGTGTTCCATATTGTGGGCACGCATAATAACAGGAATATTAGTAATCTTTCTTATTGAATCAAGGTAAAGTATTGGATACAGGTTCTCAATAATCACATAGTCAAAATCACCGGTCTTTAACAGCTTTATTAGTGTCTTTCTGTATTCTGTGCTTAGAAAGCGACTAGCTGTGTAAGGCAATTTAGAGAACAGAAGATTCATCAAGGCACTGAAAATGGAGATTTCGGTATTGACAGGAACTGTAATAAGGTTAAATCCTGATTCTTGAGCAATAGGTGACCATAAATCTTTTTCAATAAAATGCTTGCTGGTATTCATTGCAAGCACGGTTACTTCATGACCGAGTTGGGCAAGACCCAGACTCAGCCTGTAACTTGCAATGGATCCACCATCCCGTGGTGGCACAGGAACCTTATTGGTGAGCTGCAGTATTTTCATGATTGTTTTTTCGCCAAAACCGTATGACTTTCATAGTTCTCCTAATAAAGAAATAATAGGATTCATTAGACATAATTGCAGCGTCACGGGCAGATTTATATGTCAGCAGAATTCCAAGCGGTAACAGAATCATGCTTGATCCCCACATCCCTTCCCATACAGGCACTATTCCTCCCCTGGCGTATTTTTCCCCAGCCAGAGTAATGATATGCCAGGTGATAAAAAATACAATTGATACAACTACAGGAGTTCCGAGTCCTCCCTTTCTGATAATTGCCCCAAGTGGTGCACCAATAAGGAAAAACAATATACAGGCGAAAGATAAGGTCAGTTTTCTATGCCATTCAATCCAGTGTCGGTTTATCCAGTGCATTCTCAGTCTGGAGTTTTCTTTTGAGGTGGTTATGTTGCTTCGAACGATACGGGCAAAAGCCATTGCCTGAGTGATTGCCTGCTGCTGTTCTGAAAGGTCTAAGAGATTTATCAGAGTGTCAGCCCGATGAGCTAAGCTGTCAGGATAATAATCCGGATTCCCTTTAACTTCAGATTTTCGTTCAAATCGCATGAGTTCACGTGCAAGTAAACCCTCAGCTACCTGTTTTTTTCTCCACTTCATTTCATCTGCCAGAGCCTTAGCAGTATCGGCCAGCTGACTCATGTTAAGCATATTGTAATGATCGCGATACATGTCTTCCCGGGATCTGTTGAGCTCAGTATCCGGGAGCCGGAACAAAACCTCTTGCATAGAAAACTGATCTCTTCTCAGGGCTTTGGTTTTTGTCAGCTTTTTTCCATCCTCCAACTGTTCTGCATAACTGAATCCATCATACAGAGTGAGTATCAGATTTCTTTTATCCTCAGTTATTTTCATATAGCCAGAATCAGCAACGGTTACAGCAACATTTCCCTGTTTAAGACTGTGATCATAAATCATGAGGTTATGCAGAGTATTCCCGTCTTTACTCCTTGACCCGATTTTTAAACTGATCCCCTCAAGACCATTATAAAACTCTCCTTCCTTGATAATGAATTCTGGTCTCTGATGCCTGATATCCAGCAATAAAGTGAAAAATTTGAGGTTTGTAACCGGCACCAGGTAATTTGAAAAAGCAAATGCTCCACCAGATAGCATAATAACCAGAATGAGTGGAGGAAACATTGAACGGACCAAAGAAATGCCTGAGGCTTTCATGGATGTCAATTCATTGTGTTCACCAAGGTTGCCAAAGCTCATAATGGAAGCTAGCAGTACTCCGAGGATAAGAGCTAAAGGTACAAGGCGCATTGAGGTGTAAATCAGAAGCTCAACAATCACCTTCCATTCAAGTCCTTTTCCTACCAGTTCATCAATCCATTTCCATACAAACTGGAGTAGAAGAACAATCATAGCAATGACGAAGGTCAATAAAAAAGGCCCGATAAATGACCTGATCATGTATTTGTGCATCCGCTTCATGCAGCTTTCCTAGGTGTTTTTTACAAAGCTAAACAAATTTTTGAGCGGGCTCGAAATTGCTGTGAAGGATGATCTGCTTTGATCCTGATTTGAGGCAATGACTAGCATTATTGCAAGTATCAACAGTATAATCACAGGAATCCAAACTCCCAGGAATGGGGAAACCAGACCCAGTTTTGCTTGTTTTACTCCCATGTTGGTCATGATGTGATAACAGATGTATATAAAGGTGGAAATTACGACCGGTGTACCTAATCCGCCTTTTTTTAGAATTCCACCCAGAGGTGCACCGATCAGGAAAAAGGACAGGCCCGTTATAATGATCGCAAATCGTTTATGCAATTCAAGTTGAAAATAGGCAATCCATCTTTTTCGTGATCGACTATCTTGTATTAAATTAGTAAGCTGAAAAGCTTGTCTCCTGGCCGTTTCTTGTGCTCGAAAGAGAACTGCCGGGTTTTCTGTAGTTATAACTGAAGCCATTTGATACTGGTTGACGTCTTGAGTTTTCAGATCCTTTGTTGAGAACTCACGAAGCCATTGCTCACCGAAGAGCTTTTTTTTCCAGCTGTATTCATCCTGCAATGCATTGATGGTATCACGAAGTTGCTTGCCAGACAACATCAGATAAAGGTAATTATAGATATTGCTGTTTTTCCGCTTTAAAACACCAGATTCATCAGCAAATGAAATTATCTGGCTATCAAAATAATCTTTTCGTATTGATTTAGGTTTTACTGAATTGGGATGCACAACCTCTTCATACCTTGATGAACCGTGATATAACTTAAATGCCAGCTGGCTTTGGGTTTTCAACAAAGAAATATTTCCACTATCTGCCATGATAAGCCCGGGGTTACTATTCTTTTTGGTATGATCATAAATCATGATCCCATACATCATGCCAGATTGACTATTTTTTCTATCAACCTTGATAGAGAAGCCCTCAAGTTGATTGTAAAACTGTCCTTCCGGAATATCAATTTCAGGTTTTGTAGTATGAATATCAAACATCAGGGAGTAGAAATTGTATGTTTTAACCGGAATCACCTGATTGGAAAGATAGAAACTGAAGCCGCCCAAAAGTAGTATGATAATGATTACTGACCGAAATGTTCGGATCATTGAGATCCCACTGGCCTTCATCGCTGTTAGTTCAAAATATTCAGAGAGTTGCCCCCAGGTCATTACTGAAGCAACAAGAATGCCGGTTGTTGTAGCTGTTGGCACTAGCTTGAATATCAGGTTTGAGAATAATTCAAGAACGATTTGAATGTTAATCCCTTTTCCAATCAGTTCATCAATATATAACCATACCGTATTCAGGATAAATACGACCATGCTCAGTGAAAAGCAAAGCAAAAGATTCAACAGGAACTGTTTGGCAATATAAACGTCGATTCGGCGCAAACTTAATTGTTTGCAAATCAAAACGAATAAGATGAATTTTTAGTCTGTTTAAGATCCCAGGTTACGTTTCAATACTTCAACTTGCTTCTGCCACAGTTCAGTCTGGTCTCCAGCTTCATCAGGATCAATACACTCTGTGATTATAAGAGCCACATCTCCTGTCAGATCATCCTGAGATATTTTGAATTCAAAATAGGCATCATCATCATCTTCCAGCCATCTGAAGCGGATGTATTTGCCTTCTTTTTTTGATAATAATTCGGCCTTTTGCTCATTGCCATCCCAAATAAATGAAAAGGTAGTGCCTGTCAGGTTAACATCGTCTGCAAACCATTCACTCAATCCTCCGGGTGTACTCAGGCGGTAAAATAGCACTTTTGGAGAGGCGTTAATAGCAAATTCAAGTTCTAATTTTGTGTAATCTGACATAATGCGGAATTTATCATAGATGCGTCTTTGTGCAATATAAGAAATTTTATAATAAAAAGGGGAAAGAATAATCTTTCCCCTGAGTAGCGAGAGGGCGACTTGAACGCCCGACCTCATGATTATGAATCATGCGCTCTAACCAGCTGAGCTACCTCGCCAGAATTTTGAGGTGCAAATATAATATTTTTCTTGATAACACTGAAACAACTCTTGCTCAGGAAAACTTACAATGCCGTTTACCGATATTATTGGATGATTTACCGATTTTGTATTTTTGAGAGCTTGAATGCATCATACTTTTGAACCAAAATTAAATAGTATTAATTATGGAAACAATAGATTCACATCCAAGACGCAACAGAAACACCAGACGAACCTGGGGAGTAATTGTAATACTGTTGGGAGGTCTCTTGATGGCCAATCAATTTAATCTGATTCACTTTAGATTATGGAATGTTGTATGGAGCTGGCAGATGCTTTTGATCGTAATCGGCTTGGTGTCAGTTGTAAACAATGAGAGCAAGTTTGTTGGAATTGTACTCATCGCTATAGGTTCATTCTTTATGATTGATGATTTCTGGTATTTTCCACAGGAACTGAGAAAGGCATTCTGGCCGGCAGTTGTTATTCTATTTGGAGCTTACCTTCTTATTAGTCCCCCCAAATATTTCAAACCCCGAAGAAAAAAAGGATTGGATGAGGACGACCGGGATTTTATAGATGAGGTGTCTATCTTTGGTGGAGGAGATAGGATAGTCACCTCTTCACAATTTAAAGGAGGCCGCATAACAAGTATTTTTGGTGGTTCAAAAATTAATCTGATGAATTCCGGACTGTCAGAAGGAAAGAATGTCATTGATACATTCTGCGTTTTTGGGGGAACTACGATTATTGTTCCTGCCGGCTGGACGGTGAAAGTTGAAGTGGTTTCTATCTTCGGTGGATTCTCTGATAAACGTGAAAGAATGCCAAATCTGGTTTTTGACCAGGGAAAAACCTTGATAATTAAAGGTGTTGCTATCTTTGGCGGAGGTGAGGTTAAGTCATTTGGTATGTAAATCAAATTATGCCCAATCCATTTATAGCTAAAAAAGAGTACGTTTTTCCCTATGCGCTTGTGTGGGTTCTGATAGCCGGAACCCACTTTGCCGTTTTGTTTTTCTTCAGTAATCAGACTTTAGTACAGTCTCTGATTGATGCTCTGGTTTTTAACCTTGTTTTTGCCGGACTTGGATTGTCAGTTTGGTATGCTGTTCGGTATTATGATAGTTCACATGCTGCTCTGATAGATGTTTTCCTGTATCATATAGGTACAGCTGCAGTAGCGCTCAGTGTTTGGATGGCTTCCGGATATTTCATATTGACAGTTAGTATGCCCGGCTTTGAAGAATACAAAGAGTTCCTGGATCAATCAATGCCCTGGAGAGGAATCAGCGGAGTACTCATTTATTTCGTTATGGTATTGATCTATTACTTATATATCAACTCTGAGGATCGGAAGAAGAGAGAAGATAAGGAGACTCAGTTGAAACTTCAAGTCAGGGAGGCAGAGATTGATCGTCTTAAAAATCAGATTAATCCGCATTTTTTGTTTAACTCACTCAACTCAGTATCTGCTCTCACTTTGAGTAAACCTGAGGCAGCAAGAGAGATGTTGGTGAAGTTGTCTGATTTCCTGAGGTATTCACTTGAGTTCAAGGAGAATGAACTGACCCCCTTGAAATCAGAGCTGGATCATATAGAACAGTACCTGGAAATTGAGAAAGTCAGATTCGGAGATCGTCTGCTTTTTTCTATCCGGATGCAGGATAGATGCTCATCATGTCGTGTACCTAATATGATTCTCCAGCCTTTAATTGAGAATGCTATTAAGCACGGAGTTTATGAGAGTATTGAACCAGTTGAAATTAGCGCTGAGATCAGGCTTGAGCAGGAGTCTCTTGTTATTAGTATAAAGAATACTTTTGATCCAGAAGCTACACCCAGAAAAGGGAAAGGAATTGGGCTTCAAAATGTTTCTAAGCGGATGAGTTTGATCTACCAGGCCGATAATCTGGTGCACGTGAGAAAAAGGGTCAATGAATTTGAAGTTGTTGTATATATCCCTCAAACATCCTGTTAAAATGAATTATTCAGTAATAGTTATCGATGACGAACAGCCTGCGCGAGATATTATCAGAAGTTATTTATCTGACCACGAAGATTTTAAACTGATTGCTGAATGTTCAAATGGGTTTGAAGGACTAAAACTTATCCAAGAGCACAAACCTGATCTGATTTTTCTGGACGTACAAATGCCCAAAATAACAGGGTTTGAAATGCTGGAGCTTCTTGACCATTTTCCTGCAATAATATTTTCAACGGCTTTTGATGAGTACGCGATTAAGGCTTTCGACATGAGTGCTGTTGATTACCTTTTGAAGCCATATAGCCAGGTTCGGTTTAATCAGGCTGTTGAAAAGGCTCTGTTGAGACTTAAAGAGAATAAATCCGATGAAGAAACGATCGGGAATCTTGTTGGATCTGAATACTTGACCAGCGAAGCAATTAATAGGATTGTGGTTAAGACTGGTTCCAAAATAAAAGTAATCCCCATAGATCAAATTGAATATTTCGAGGCTGATGATGACTATGTTACGATATATACACCTGAGGGTAGGTTCCTTAAACAGCAAACAATGAAGTATCTGGAAGCTAACCTTGATAGCAGGGAGTTTATCCGCATTCATCGTTCTTTTATTGTGCGCCTGAATCAAATTGTTCAGATCGAACCCTACGAGAAAGAGTCAAAAGTAGTTATACTTAAGAACGGAAAGAAGATTAAAGTAAGCAAATCTGGTCTTAAAGTTTTGAAGGGGGCACTGGGTTTGTAAATATTTCGTCTTTCGTCATTCGTTCTCCATTCTCCATTCTCCATTCTGCATTCTCCATTCTCCATTCTGCAATCATAAAGAGGTGCCTTTTCTGTTAACGATTGTTAATGCGGTTTTATTCCCTTTGAAATCTACTATTTTTGAGTTGTGAAGAAGAATATTCGATACATTCTGTTGACAATGACAGTGGCAATTGTTGGAATTTTAATATTCCAAACATATTGGATATCAAGCACCTATGATGTTGCGTCACATGCTTTTGAGCTGGAGGTTAATTCAGCACTGGAACAGGTTCTAAGTGAGGAAATTACTAATAAAACTCTAAAACAATTTTTTGGTGTTCGTTCTACTGGTTTTGACTCTTTTCATTTTGAGTTGGATTATCAGGAATTCAAAAGGCAGGAACTATGGATAAATCAGGTCGATGAAACCCCGGATAGTATGATTTTAGTTTCCAAGAGTCAGATTGAAGATTGGGATAACAAATCAGCTCTTCCTCAAAGACCTGACACATTTTCAATTAGGCCAGATGATTTCATGGCAGTTTTTGGCGATGTGTTTATTAGTTTGCTAAGTAGTGAACCTGATTTAGATGAGATCTGTGAAAATTACGCTCATGAGCTCAAAATAAGGGGAATAGAGCTTCCTTTTGAATTGGCTTATGTTACTCAAAGCAGAATAATTCAAATGACCGGTGAGGATTCGCAGAGTTTTAACAACTCACAGGCTATTCAAAGATTACCAGGCAAACAGAATTCTGGTGAAGTGATTATGGCTTACTTTCCAAAAATTTCTTCCTACCTGCTCAAAAGGATGTGGTTAACTATTCTTGGCTCATTGCTTTTAGTTAGTCTGATCGCCGGTAGCTTTATACTGATGTTTCAAACAATTATGAAGCAAAAGAAAGTTTCTGAGGTGAAAAATGATTTTATTAGTAATATGACCCATGAGTTTAAAACTCCTATTGCAACCGTGTCAGCAGCAATGGAAGCACTGGTGAGTTTTGACGCATTGGAAGACAAAGATCGTAGCCATAAGTATATCGATATTTCCAGAAAGGAAATGCACCGTCTTTCAGGTTTGGTTGAAAAAGTGTTAAGTCTGAGTGTTTTTGAAGAAAAGAAAATCAATCTCATCAAAGATACTTTTGATTTATGTAAATTGCTTCATGAAACCTCTCAGCAATATATCCTTAAAGGTGGTGGCAGAGTGGTTGTTAACTATGATCCGTCTGGATCTGCATATATTTACGCAGATAAACTGCATTTTCAGAATGTGATTAATAATTTGCTGGATAACGCAGTGAAATATTCTCATGAGGAGGTAATCATCGATGCTAAATGTCAGCGGGAAGGAGATTTTATTGTAGTCCAGGTAAAAGATAATGGTATGGGAATCTCTAAAGAACACCAAAAACATATTTTTGAAAAGTTCTTTAGAGTTCCAACAGGTGACCTCCACGGAGTGAAGGGATTTGGGTTAGGACTCAATTATGTGAAGCATATTGTTGAGATGCATGGAGGTACAATAGGAGTAAAAAGCCAAGCAGGAATGGGATCAGAATTTACAATTGCAATACCCGATATTCATGATTAAGAATAGGATACTTTTTGTTGAAGACGAGCAATCTTTAGGAATGATTGTTAAAGAGAGTCTTGAAGTCAGAGGCTTTGAAGTGCAATATTGTCAGGATGGAAAAGCCGGACTCAGAGCTTTTAAGGAATTTAATCCTGATATTTGCTTATTGGATATAATGATGCCGATAAAAGATGGTTATACTCTGGCTAAGGATATTAGAAAAATAGATCAGAATGTTCCTATAATTTTTCTTACAGCGAGGTCGCAATCCTCCGATGTTGTTAAAGGTTTCGAAATGGGTGCAAACGATTACATAAAAAAGCCATTCAGCATGGAGGAGTTGATTGTAAGAGTCAAAGCCAGGTTAAGTGATTCCAGCGGAATGTCTGATTTGGATTCTGATCAAATAAGTTTTACTGTTGGCACTTATAGCTTTGAATACAACAGGCAAACACTGGAGTTTCATAGTGAGGTAAGAAAACTGACTCATCGTGAAGCCGAAATACTTCGTTTGCTTTGTTTGAGCAAGAATAAGGTGCTGGAAAGAAAACAGGTTTTAGATAGATTGTGGGGTGATGACAACTTTTTTAATGCAAGAAGCATGGATGTATTCATCACCAAGCTCAGAAAATATCTGAAAAATGATCCAAATGTCGAAATTCTAAACGTACGAGGAATAGGCTATAAGCTTATCTTCTAGCTTTTTTAACACAATACCATATATTATGAAATATTCTATTCTAGTACTACTCTTCACAATTGGCATGTTTGCTGCTCATGGTCAGAATCCTGACTATTTTCCAACTAAATCAAAATCCGAGGCATATTCCGCTCTGGATTTGATAAAACAATATGATCTGTCGGCCTCACAGGAAGGAATGCAAGACCGGAAAGGCTGGAAAGCCTATGCGAGATGGATTGAGTTTACCAGAGAGCGTCTGAACCCTGGTGGGGTAATGGCTGATCACAGTATTTTTTTGGAAGAGGCCATTAGGATTGCAGAAGAAAAAAATGCAATAGCTGCTCTGAAAACTGGATTGGCATGGTCGCCAGTTGGGCCTTTTGAGATGCCTGGTACTTATAGTTCTAATCCCTCATACGGTATGGGCAGAATCAATTGTATCACGTTTCATCCAACTGATCCAAATACTTATTGGATTGGTGTAGCACAGGGAGGAGTGTGGAAAACCACAAATGGTGGTGAAAATTATATTCCATTAACTGATAATTTGCCCATCCTGAGAATATCAGATATTGCCGTTGATCGTCAGAATCCCGATGTTATGTACATTTCAGCCTGTGATTATGCTTACATTGGTGTGGCACTGAATACGGATGGAAGAAAACGACACTCTCATTACGGACTGGGTGTTTATAAAACTACAGATGGTGGCCTTAACTGGGAGCCAACCGGACTAACATTCAATCAGGAAGAATTGGATGTTACTCTTATTCGAAAAATCGTTATATCACCTGATAATTCAGATATTCTACTGGCTGCAGGGGTCTCTGGTATCTATAAATCAACTGATGCCGGAGTTTCCTGGAACAGGTTGAGAGATGATCTTATCTGGGATTTTGAACAGGACTTAACTGATGGAAATTTGATTTATGCAACTTCAGGATATGTTCGGACCCTGGGAAAAGGTCAGGCATCATTATTGAAAAGTACTGATTTTGGGGACTCCTGGACTGAATTATATCCGGATTTTCCGGGTGATAAAAGTATTTCCCGAGTCGAGATTGGTTTAACATCAGAAACACAAGACTACATTTACCTGCTTGCTTCAGACCTCAACGGTGGTTTCTACGGTTTTTATCAGAGCACAGACGGTGGTGCTACCTGGCAAACAAAAATGGATTACACTTCAGGGATTAATATTCTGGCCTGGTCAACAACTGGTTCAGGAAGTGGAGGACAAGGATGGTATGATCTTGCAATTATGGTTGATCCTAAAGACAAAGAAAGAGTGTTCATTGGCGGAATTAATATGTGGGGAACTGACAATGGAGGAACCACATGGAGCCCTTGCTCATACTGGGTAATGTCGAATGGATTTACATTACATGCTGATCATCATCAGTATCGGTATAATCCGGTAGATCAAAAATATTATGCTTGCCACGATGGTGGAGTAGCACGTACTTCTGAAATAGTTTTTGGAGCAGATGGTACAGGAAAATGGAATACAAACTGGGAAGAGAAATCCAATGGCATGGCTATTACCTCATTTTATCGCCTCGGACTGTCTGAGATGTTCCCGGGATATGTCATTGCAGGAGCACAGGATAACTCTACTTTCTACAACCAGAATGGTGATTGGGTGAATATTATCGGAGGAGATGGTATGGAAGCCATGATTCATCCTGATAATCCTCAAATAATTTATGGATCATCTCAATATGGTTCTTGGTCGAGATCAACTGATGGTGGAAGATCTTTCAGAGGCATAAGACCAAGCTATCAGGAAAATGGTGGCTGGACAACACCCATGGTTATGAACCCAAATAATCCTGAAGAAATTTATACTGGCTATGGAAACGTCTGGAAATCATCTAATCAGGGTGATGACTGGCAGAAAATATCAAATTTTCCAGTAATCAGTGGATATGGTAAGCCGGCAGTAATATCAGCCTTATCCATTTGTCCAACAGATCCAAAACATATTTATATTGGTAAACGACCTGCTTTAGGCTATTCCACTACCTCCAGTTTTTGGAAGACTCACGATGGCAGTCATTGGGAAAATGTTACTGAAGGTTTACCTGAGGGACTTTATTTTTCTTACATCGCTGTAGATGACGATGATCCAATGAGTGTTTGGGTTACTTGCAGTGGATTTCTTGATGGGCACAAAGTCTTTCATTCATCTGATGGTGGAGCAAATTGGGACAATGTTTCCTGGGATCTGCCAAATATCCCGGTTAACACTATTGTTCATCAGAATGGTTCAGACAAGAACATTATATACATAGGTACTGATGCTGGTATTTATTATTCTTGGGATGGTTGGGATCACTGGGAATTACATAGTACAGACCTACCGAATGTTGTTGTGAGTGAATTGGAAATCCATTACCCTTCACGTAAAATTCATGCCGCTACTTTTGGTCGTGGTATCTGGATGGCTGATCTTGCTTCTCCCTTGAGCAGCCTTGAGGAAGCTAATCCAAGCTTATCCAGACTGGAGGTTTATCCAAATCCTTCAAATAGTGCTTTTACAGTTAGTTTTTCAGGACTTCCTTCTGGAGAATTTGTCATAGAAATTGTGGATATTCAGGGTAGGGAGGTTTATTCTTCTACGCCCGCATATTCTGATGGTTCAAGTCAAACTGTTTTGGAACCCAATCTGAACCCAGGGGTATATTTTGTCAGGGTTTGGACTGGTCATACTCTTCGCACTGCCAGGATTCTAATTAATTAATTAATTAGGTAATTATTCTTTTTACAATACATTTGTTCTTTATTTACCAACAAACCTTTGTCATGAAAAAGCTTTTTGTAGCACTTTTATTGCTGCCCTTTTTTGTCGCCTGTAATCAGGAGGAAACCGGGACTAAGATTACCGGGATTTTTGATAATCTTGAAGCAGGCCTGTTTATTATGGGTGATCCTGGTGGCTCGCGCGATACAGTACTCCTGAACGAAGATAATTCATTTGAGTATACTTATTCAGAAATTGAGAAGCCTGGTAATTATTACATTATCAGCGAAAAAGACTATGCTCTAATGTATATTGCTCCGGGTATGCAGCTTGATATATACATAGACAAGGAGAATTTTATTGAGTCTTTGTTTTTTGCTGGCGCAGGTTCAGATATCAATAATTACATAGTTGATAAAACCCGAATTTCTAAACAAGCGGGTGCTGAAATTTACTCCAAAGATGCTGATGCATTCCGTACATATGCAGATTCACTTTTGGCTGTTCAACAGAGTTTGCTAAATGAGCAGCTTAAAGATGATATTGAGGATTCTTTCTGGCTACAGGAGGAAGGTGATTTGCTTTATGGTTGGGCTCAGAGTCTCTCAAATTATCCATCATATCATAAGTATTACGCTAAAGTCGAGAGTGTTGAATTGACAGAGAGTTTTAGCTCATATAAGGAGCAATTGGATATTAATAGTTCTAAATATCTGACATCTACAGCCTTTAAGAATTACGTCAGTTTAGAAGTTAGAGAAGCATCAGGTGCAAAAGCAAAGGGTCTGGAAGATGTTAATACAGGTTTGCTGCGCCTGCAGACTGCTGTGGAAATGATTACTAATCAGGATGTGCTAAATGATTTTTTGGCATCTGCTGTTATGGGTCGCTTGCAATGGACTGCTTTGGATGAGCTTCAGGATGAAATTGATTTCTTAATTTCCAACTGTTCAGATACAACCAGGATTGCTGAATTCTATGTAGAATATGAGGCATGGAAGAAGTTGGCAAAGGGACAACCAGCCTTTAATTTTGAAGGCCATGACCTTGAAGGGAATCTTGTGAAGTTCTCTGATTTCAAAGGGAAGTACGTGTATGTTGATGTTTGGGCAACATGGTGTGGCCCCTGCGTATATGAAATACCTTTTTTGAAAACTTTAGAGGCTGACTATCACGATAGAAATATTGTATTTATTTCATATTCTATTGATTCAGATAAAGATGCATGGTTGAAATATGTTCCTGAGAATGAGTTGGGTGGAGTTCAGATAATTGGTGAGAATGCCTGGCAGTCGAAACTTGCTAAGGAATTCAAGATAGTGGGAGTGCCTACCTTCATGTTCTTTGATCCTGATGGGAATATTATCAATATTAAAATGACCCGTCCTTCCAACCAAAAAACAAGAGATTCATTTGACAGTTACAAGGATTTGTAAAGCATTCTCGTAGGGGCCGATTCGTGAATCGGCCCAAATCAACGTTGCAAATCGGCCCAAATCAACGTTGCAAATCGGCCCAAATCAACGTTGCAAATCGGCCCATACAACAATGCAAATCGGCCCCTACGACAATAATTCGTCATACATGGCGATGATATTTTCCGGGGGCACATCCGGAAGAATATTGTGAACGGTATTAAAAACAAAGCCACCTCCGGGCATAAAGATATCCAGTCTTTTCTTCACTTGGTCTCTTACTTGCTGTGGAGTGCCATGATTTAATACTGTTCTTGTATCTATTCCTCCACCCCAGAAACAAATATCCTTTCCAAAATCCTTTTTTAATTGTTCCGGCTCCATTTGGTAGGAATTGGTCTGCACGGGATTGATAACCTCAAACCCAGCCTCGATCAAATCAGGAAGCAGTTGATATATAGATCCACATGAATGCAGGAAGGGGATCATCTGGCTATTCTTCTTTGTGAATTCACAAAGTTCTTTGTGCCTGGGTTTGAATAATTGCCGATAAAATTCAGGTGCCATAAACGGACCGCTATCCATACCCAGATCATCGCCGAATTTCACAAAATCCACCACATCACCCAGGTATTGGCATACTTTTGAGAGGGAATTTAAATGCATTTCCATCAGTGCGTCCAGCAAACGCTCAACATTTATTGGATCTGCATAAACATCCATGAGAAAATTATCCATTCTCCGCAGAAATGTTCCCCATTCGAACAAGTTGCAGCCCACTCCAATTATCAGAGCCCTGCCAGAAGTCTCGCGTAAGTGGATGGCTTTCTTTCGGAGTATATTCCAAAAATCTGGATGGTCGATAGCATGCCAGGGAGGTGTGGGCATTGCAGCCCATAATACCCTCCCCATTTCCGTTTCCAGGTTATTGAAATTGTCAGGATACCCATTTTGATATGGATAGTACGTTCCGTCGAAGAAATTTGCCCCCAGTGGTTTTCTGGCTATGAGTATATTGTCTTTATAAACCTCCCATGATCCATCTTCTTTTTTTTTCGGTTTGAACCATTCAGGATACCAGGCTTTTACATTTTCATTCAGCTCAAATTCATACCAATAATCAGGATCCTCGATTAATACTCTTCCTAGATCAAGTACATCGACCCCAAATTTATCAAGGATATGATTTTCGGGTAAGGCCAGCTCCTGCACGGTATCATATATTTTTGTTTTACTGGAAGTTTCTCCCAGAAACCTATTCAGATTGTGGTAGGCGATAGCAGAAATTCCTGAACTTGGAGTTGCTCCAAGATCTATTGGTACCCGGTCTGGTTCTGTGTGCTTAACAGACGCTAAGACTCGTTCCCTGCTTGTCATTTTTGATTGATGATTTCGGTCATGACATTCATTGCTTCTAACAGATAAAAATCTTTACCAAGATCTTCAATCATTCGGATTGTCCTTTCAGATTTTGCAGTATCAGACTTGAAAATAGCAAGATCCTTTTTCAGTGCTTCCAGTTTTAAGCCTGTTGGTTCTTTAAACAGGTGTTCAAATTCCTTTGATTCTTTTTGGCGTTTTTTCAGGAAAGTCTGATAATTTTCAAGTTTAAGTGAGTACACTGAACGGTCACTATCTTTTTTAAGTCTTAGTGCATTTTTACTTATCAGTGCAAAATCCTTGCTCCCGGCGACGCGTTTTTTGCTATTCTCATTAAGACTTTTCATATTGAGTGGATCTTCCCATTCAGAGTACCGGGCCTTTGTGGTTTCATCCCATGGAAGAGCATATGGCTGCTCTTTTTCGCCGATATCCAGATATTGATAAGAATCCGGTAGTACAATGTCTGGCATTACCCCTTTGAGTTGTGTTGTTTTCCCATTTATCCGGTAATACTTTTGAACTGTTAGTGAAAGTGCTCCAAAAGGTTTGATGTGGTTTAATTTAGCAGGCAGGTAGTCATCAATATTTACAACTCTTTGAACTGTTCCTTTGCCAAATGTAGCCGGACTACCAACTATGACTCCTCTGTGGTAGTCCTGTATGGCAGCCGCAAAAATCTCAGAAGCAGAAGCACTGGAGTAATTAGTCATTACAACCAGTGGTCCGTCATATTGAACTCTGCCGTCTTTATCGTCCAGCACAACCGGTTTCCCATTTCTGGTTTTCACCTGAACAATAGGACCTTTTTCAATAAATAAGCCAGCCATGTCAACTACTTCTGGCAGTGATCCTCCTCCATTATTCCTAAGGTCCAGTATAATGCCCTTTGCACCCTCAGCCTTGAGTTTATTGATTTCTGTTAGTACATCTTTAGAACAAGATCTGCCGTTTCTATCTCCAAAATCCAGGTAGAACTTAGGAAGATTGATATATCCTACTTTGGATTTATTATCAGGGTCTGTAAGAATTAATGAAGATGCATATGTCTCTTCCATGATAATGATATCCCTGATGAGGCTTATTTCTTTTATTGAACCATCCCTTTTCCTCAGAGAGAGTCTGACCTTGGTAGCTTTGGGGCCTTTTATCAGTGCAACTGCAGCATCCATCTTCATGTCAAGAATGTCAACAGGCTCATCGTCTCCCTGAGCTACCCGAATAATAAGATCTCCAATTTCCACTTCTTTGCTTCTCCATGAAGGACTGCCAGGGAACATGTCAACCACCTTAAGGTATCCCTGCTTTTGCTGGAGTGTTGCACCAATACCTTCATATTTGCCCGCCATATAAACATCAAATCTTTCTTTATCTCTGGGTGGCATGAAAGTGGAATGGGGATCATAGGCTGAAATCATCGCATTAAGGTAAACTGCCTGACGGTCTTCTCGATCAAGTTTTTTTACTCTGTCATACCAGTCCATATAAGTTTCAAGTAAAGCCTCTCGTGCTTCAGCTTCCAATTGAATAATACTTTTGATTTTGACTGTATCTGATTTTTCTGCAGCTTGCTCCTGTATCGCCAGATTTCCTGCTACGCGTACAACAATCTGGAACTTCAACGATTTCCTCCAAACTTCTTCCATTTCTGTTTTAGTATCCGGAAATTTGGCATTATCGGGATCAGAATCAATTGATTCGTTTTTTGTCAGGTCAAATGGTTTAGATAAATACTTTGTGAAGTATTCCTTTGTTTCTAATAGTCTCTTCTGGATTAATTTAGAAGAAAGATTAAAGAAATCAAAGGATCTGGCAAGGTATTCGTCATCAAGCTTGCTCTCATATTTGTTTAACTCCCTTACGTCGTCGCCAAACAGGTAACGCTTATTATAATCAAGCCTTTCTAAATAAAGATCAAAGACTTTTTTTGAAAAATCATCATTAATATCTACCGGTTCGTAATGCCTTAGAGAAAGGAATTGTGTTATAGCTTCTGTCAGATAAACCTCCTTTTCACCTGATTTACCGGCAAGCTTACTCGATGATTGCTTCTGACTAAATGCAAAAGTGACTACTAATACTGTTGCCAGTAGTCCGGCAAAAATTATTCTCCTCTTCATAATTAAATTATCTGCTTTCAATTGTCCGGATCAAAAATAGTGCCTTAAAAGTGGAAAACAATTATTTTTCAAAAGGAAGAAATCCCTTTTTATCCAATTTGGCTATTATTTGCTTAACCAGGTATTTGTTTTGAAGGTTTACAGCATACTTTCTCGAGTTATCCTCTAAATTAATAATCAGCTCTTTTTCTTTAAGCCACCTGAGCATTTTTGAAATTTCTGAAGGATGTTTTGAAGGGAAATAGACCCTTATATCAGCTGCCTGGAAAACCTGTCTTTCTACAGCAATATCCATAATGAGCCTGTCCTGATCCGTAAATAAGCGTCCAAAAAGTGGATGATTTAAGGCTGGCTTTATAACTTCCTCTTTAAGATAATCGTAATTATGCAACAGATCCATTCTTGTCATGTCATCCCTAAGTCCCTTTAGAGCAAATTCATACCAGTTCATAATGTCCTGATTCTTTCCTGAATCTGCTTTTGTGATGTGATACAGGTACTTTTCAGGGTCAGGAGCCAAACTGAAACTTACATTGATTATCCTCTCAGAATTTCCTTTAAAACCATGTTTTAGCAACATACAATAACTATACAACCTGCTGAGAAGCCCATTAGCTTCCTTGAAGGGATGGATCCAAAGGAACTTGTGATGAGCCGTGGCAATTTTTAAGGCATCATATTTTGAAGGATATTTTTTATTGACTAAGGAAATTAGTTTGCCTAAATATGTATCTACAAGATGAGCTGCCGGCGAGCTGTCAGGCTTGCCGCTTTCATCTGTTGAGCCTGTCCGGAACTTTCCCACATTGCGAGAGCTGTCTTTAGTAATTCCGTCGCGAAGTAGTTTATGCAATTCGACAAAGAAGCCTTGAAAAAAATGGGTTTCATTAATCGCTTCTTCAATACGCTGTGATGTCTCTGAAATTCTATCAATTTCAACAGTTTTTCTGCCTTTTATTTCAGGATCTTCAAATTTTGACTCTAAAAACTTCGATAAGCCAGTCTTATTTCCATCAATTCTGGCTGAAGCAATGCTATCCATATCTCTGAAAACTTCTCTTAATTGCTGATATAAAATAGGATCTGTGCTTTTATATGGATCAACTCGCTTCAAAAAATCGAGATCCATTACCAAATCGGTTACCGGACTATTAAAGTCAGGTTCGGGTAATTTAAAACCCATGTGACTAGTTCGAGGACTCATGATAATAACTTAATAGGAGACTAAGTGACAAGAGAATACCTTCCACATTCTCTGATATAAAGTTAATCAATTTTACTTAAAGTTTTCGTAACTGCAAAAACATTTTTATAAACGGGTAGTTTCGCAAAGCCTTAGTTAAAAAAAGTTAATTAGATGCAACGAATAATTACCGGGATAATGAAGTTTGTACATTGCATATAATTCTATTAATCTAATAACGTAAAATGGAGGTCAAAGTGAGATTAAATTCAACTGCTCAAAGGGCATTTTACAAATTCCTGGCTACAAGTGTTTTCCTTATTGGAGGGCTGCTATTGCCGGGTGCTGTATTGGCTCAGGAAACGGTATCCTATAAGAATTATGAGGATATCACAATTAGTCTTAAAAACCTGGTAAAATCAAATCCACAGATCGCAAAACTAGAAAGTATTGGAAAAACTGCTGGTGTGCGTGATATTTGGTTGCTTACTTTGGGTAATACCAACGGGATTAGCCTGGATGAACGACCTGGAATTTTACTTGCCGGTAATGCAGAAGCTGATCATATAGTCGGGAGTGCCTTATCTCTGGGGATTATTGAAAGATTGATCAATGGCTACGGTAATGACGAAAGTATTACGAAAAGTCTTAATGATCACGTTATCTATTGTCTGCCCAGAATTAATCCTGATGGTGCAGAGTTATATTTTGAATCAGTTAAGAAAGGATTAAAAACAAATACCACCCCGTACGATGGGGATAATGATGGCAGGATCGATGAGGATGGTCCGGATGATCTGAATGGAGATGGATTTATTACAATGATGCGGGTGAAAGATCCTGCAGGAGAATACTGTTTGGACCCGAATAATGAGAACTTATTAAAAAAGGCCGATCCGGCTAAAGGGGAAACTGGTATTTATAAAGTATTCTGGGAAGGACTGGATAATGATGGGGATGGTTTTATAAATGAAGACCCTATTGGAGGAACTGATATTAATAGGAATTTCGCACATGAATATCCTTATTATCAGGCTGATGCAGGTGTTCATATGGTTTGCGAACTGGAGACCAGAGCAGTAATGGACTGGATAATTCAGCAAAGAAATATCGGAATAATCCTGAGTTTTAGTCAAACGGATAACTTATTGAGTCCACCTAATGCAAAGGGACAATTATCATCTGATCGAGGCTTAGATCTGGTTGGGTTTGCAAATGCCTCAAATAAAGAAGCAGGAAAAGTAGGTATGATTAGTACGAGGCGCTCTTATGGACGATATGGAATGGGACGGTTTTCCTTTATGTCGAGGGGTACATCTCAGCAGCAGTCATCCCGACCAAGACGACCTGCACGAAAAGCAGCTACAACTTACAATAAGGCAGACCTGACTTATTTCACCAAGGTTAGTAATAAATATAAGGAGTTAACCGGAATCAAAACTGCACCGATTCTTCGCGATCCAAAAGGTGCTTTATCTGAGTATGGCTACTTCCAGTATGGTGTATTATCACTGACAACTCCAGGTTGGGGTTTGCCTGAAAGTCAGGATACTGCAAAAAAAGCTTCTCAGGGAATGAGGAGAGGCTCTGGCGGAAGTCAGGCAGCAGGAAGAATGTCGTCTAAAAATACGGATGCAGAATATTATAAATATTTGAACGAGAGTAGTATTGCTGGTTTTATTGCCTGGGAAAAGGTGGACCACCCGGATTTTGATGCTGTTGAAGTAGGAGGATTTACTCCCTACGAAATCGTTAACCCTGATCCTGATAAGGTTTCTGATCTTGTGGATAGCCATACCGATTTTGTGATATACTTGAGCAGCCTGTTTGGAAAGGTTGTAATTACTAAAACTGAGGCTATCAATCATGGGGATGGTTTGTTCAGAATTAAGGCGGAAGTGAGGAATGAAGGATTTCTTCCAACATCCCTTCAGCATGGTGTGCTTTCCAGATCAGTTAAACCTACAATGGTTAGACTTGAAGTTGAACCCGAGCAGATTATTTCTGGAAATGCTAAAACTAATTTCTTCCAACAGCTGGAAGGCTCAGGTAAGCAACGCAGCTATGAATGGCTGATCAAAGGCAAAAAAGGAGATGAGATAAAACTGAAAGTTGTCTCACAAAAAGCCGGATCCGATACAGTTATTATAAAACTTAAATAAGAAGTATTGAACATGAAAACGCAAAGAATGATGACAAGAAAAATATCTCTGTTGGCCAGTTCAGTACTCTTGCTTCTGGCTATGAGCGGACTGCCTCAGGTGGTTAATGGTCAAACGTATGCTTCCGACCCCACTTTTAAAGTTAAACTGGATTTTAATCGTTGGCATGATGTGCACGAGCTATATGATGATATGGCAAGATTAGAAAAAGCATTTCCAGAATTCCTTACAATGGAGTCTATTGGGAAGAGCTATAATGGTCTGGATATTATGGTGATGAAAATCAATAACCCGAAAACCGGGAAGGAATTATCAAAAGCCGCCATGTATATTGACGCAAATATTCATGGTAACGAAATTCAGGGAGGAGAAGTTTGCCTTTACACAATTTGGTATCTGATGGAGAACTATGGCAGGATTAAAAAGGTTACAAGGCTTGTTGATGAAAGGGTTTTTTATATTTTCCCAGTGGTCAATCCTGATGGACGACAGTACTTCATGGAAGGTACTGGTGGTGGCTCCAGAACCGGACACGTACCAGTAGATAGTGATAATGATGGTTTGTATGAAGAAGACGGACCAAATGATCTCAACGGGAACGGTGTGATAGAGCAAATCCGCAAATATGTACCAGGTGAGGGGAATTATCGTATCAGTCGGGTTGATCCCAGAATTATGGAATCCGTTCCTTTTGGTGAAACAGGTGACTATATTCTTCTGGGTTCAGAAGGAATAGATGACGATAACGATGGCCAGGTAAATGAAGACGGACCAGGAAGTTACGACCCAAACCGTAACTGGGCTATCGACTGGCAGCCCAATTATATCCAGGGGGGTGCAATGGATTATCCTTTTCAACTGCCTGAAACCAGAGCCGTAAATGATTTTCTGTTGGCTCACCCAAATATTGCAGGAGCACAAGCTTATCACAATTCTGGAGGAATGATTCTCAGAGGACCATGCGCAGAAGAAAGCGGAGAGTATCCGTCTTCAGATGTAAGAGCCTATGATGAACTGGGGAAAAATGGCGAAAGAATGCTGCCTTTCTACCGGTATATTGTGATTTGGAGTGGATTGTACACTGTTCATGGCGGATTTGTTGACTGGACAAGCGATGGATTAGGAATAATGACTTTCTCAAATGAGCTATGGTCAGGTAGCCAGTATTATACAAGTCCTGATTTGCAAAAACAGACTCAGGATCCAAATAGTCCGATTTCACGTTCTACGGGAAGCTATTTCTTCGATGATCATCTTGAATTTGGCGACGAATATGTCGATTGGAAAGAGTTTGACCATCCGGATTATGGGATGGTTGAGATGGGTGGCAGATGGAAAAAAATGCGTGGACGCCTTCCTCCCAGATTCATGAACGAGGAATTGTGCCATCGTAATATGGCTTTTACTCTGTATCAGGCAGATGAAATGCCTAAAATGGAGATAGGTGAAACATCTGTGAAAAAGATCGGGAAAAATACTTATCAGATATGGATAGATTTCACTAATCCTAAAGTAGCTCCGACAATAACTGAAAGAGCTGCCGGAAATAATGTTGTTCGTCCTGACCTGATTACATTGGATGGAAAAGCAGAGATAATTTCTGCTAGCTGGATTACGAATAAGCAAACCCAGAAATATACAAACGTAGTCACCAATCTGATTGATCAGAAACAGCTTGATCGCTTAATAATACGCAATGGTAATCCTGGTAAAACTACCCGTACATTGCAGTATCTGGTTAAAGGTAGCGGGAAGGTGAAGATTAAGTATGATAGTATTAAAGGCGGGGTAGTCAGTGCCATGGTCGTTTTGAAGTAGGGTGATGGAACCGAATAACTGAATAACCGAATAACCGAATAACCGAATAACCGAATAACCGAATAACCGAATAACCGAATCATGAAAATATTAAAATCGATTATCATTTTAACAGCCTTGACATTGTCTGTAGCTATGCCTCAAGC